>JAFMJX010000002.1 GCA_017853235.1 Chitinophagaceae bacterium
GTAAAATCCATTAATGTTTTAACATAATCAGGAGAAAAATTAAATGACAACCCTGCTGCGGTATACAATTCGGGTAAAGTTTTAGTACCTCCTAAACTTAAAGCATGCATGTAATTTTCCAAAGCTTGTGTTGGATTTTTTTGATATTGCATCCACATACCAATCGCACCTAATTGTGCAATACCATATTCGATGTAATAAAAAGGCACTTCAAATAAATGAAGTTGACGTTGCCAACCAATTGCTCGAAAATGGTCCAACCCAGTATAATCAATACTCTTGGTAGAAAATTCATTAGCAATTTTCACCCATGCATCTGTACGCTCTTGAATGCTATGTGTAGGATGCTCATATATCCAATGTTGAAATTTGTCAATGATGGCAATCCAAGGAAAAATAGTAATGGTTCTTTCTAATTGGTGTTCCTTGGCACGTTGTAAGTCGGCGGGATGATCAAAAAATGATTGCCAATGATTCATCGTAAATAATTCCATTGACATACTTGCCACTTCTGCAATTTCCATAGGATATTCTTTAAAAGCACTCAAGGATAAAGGATGTGCTAAAAAGGAATGAATGGCATGTCCTCCTTCATGAACCATCGTAGTCACATCACTCATTTGGCCAGCAGCATTCATAAAAATAAATGGGGCTCCGGATTCGGCTAAAGGACAATTATAGCCTCCTGGCGCTTTTCCTTTTCTACTCTCTAAATCAAAATGTTTTAATTCATTCATCTTTTTTAAACAGTCAGCAAAAAATGGATTTAACTGCTCAAAACAACGCACTGTTTTTTCATATAAATCTTGGCCATTCGTAAAAGGACGTAATGGTAAAGTGCCAGCTGGCTCCGCTTCGGTATCCCATGGCTTTAAAGTATCTAATCCTAATTTTTGTTTTTTACGTGCATAAATTTTATCAATGATAGGAAGTACATGAAGTTTTACTGCCTCATGAAATTGAAAACAATCCTCCTTGGTATAATCAAACCTGCCCAACTCCACAAATTTATAATCACGATAATTTTGAAATCCAGCATTTACAGCAATCTGATGTCTTTTTTCAATTAAGGAAGTAAATAAATCATGCATCGCTTGTTGATCCTGTAAACGACGTTCTTGAATTTTCATATACACCGATGCTCTCTTAGCGCGGTCTTCGCTTTCCAAAAACTGTGCAGCTTGTTGTAAAGTATATTCTTTGTCATCCACTGTAATAGTCATTTTTCCAGCAATCGTTCCATATTGTTGTTGCAATACACTTAACTCTGCCTGAAGTGGAATATTTTCGGATCTAAAAAGTTCAATGCTTTTTTTGACAGATCTTAAATAAGTATAATATTCCTTTTCATCCAATTGAGCAGTGAAACTGCATTGCATCAATTTTTTATTGAGCGCATCTGCGTAGGGCTGAATTTTAGGCTGAATTTCCATGCAGAAAAAAGTAAAGGCAGCTTCTAAAGAGGCGTCCGTGGTATCACAAGTCATTTTAATTTGTCTCCAACAAGCATCTTCACTAATAAAGGCCTCCAGTTCACTCAAATCCTTCATCCATTGCTCCAATTCCTGCTTATCGGTGATGTCTCTTTCTAAAAGCGCTTTAAAGTAAGGTTCAAGGCTATCCCAATTGGTTAATACAAAGTCCTTTGGTAAAAAATGATGGGGTAACTTTTGAATGTCCGCAGTTCTGAGCATAAGATGAAATTTTAAGTGGCAAATTTACTACTTTTACACACTTTAATACGTTAAAAAAGTGTCCGATACCATTCAAATTCTTCCCGACCACATAGCCAATCAAATTGCCGCAGGCGAGGTGATTCAAAGGCCGGCGAGTGCCGTTAAGGAATTGATGGAAAATGCAGTTGATGCTGGCGCTACCGAAGTTAAGTTAATTGTGAATGATGCCGGAAAATCGCTCATTCAAGTCATTGATAATGGAAAGGGGATGAGTCCCTCAGATGCTCAAAATGCATTTGGTCGTCATGCTACAAGTAAAATTAGAAGTATTGAGGATTTGTTTCAAATTAGATCCATGGGTTTTAGAGGAGAAGCTTTGGCTTCCATTGCAGCTGTTGCTCAAGTGACTTTAAAAACAAAAACTGCCAAGGATGAATTGGGCACAATGGTTGAAATTGAAAACAGTAAAGTCATCTCCACTAGTGCGGTGGCACATGCACAAGGAACAAACATTGCGATGAAAAATTTATTTTTCAATGTGCCTGCAAGACGTAATTTTTTAAAAAGCAATTCCGCCGAACTCAAACATATTATTGAAGAATTCACAAGAGTCGCACTTGCTTTCCCTGAAGTATTTTTTAGCTTAACCAGCAATGGTCAAGATGTATACCATTGGGAAGGGGGAAGTTTTAAACAAAGAGCAATTCAAGTTTTAGGCAATAGCTATCAAACCAAATTAGTTGCGGTAGGAGAAAAAACAGATTACTTAACAGTATCTGGATTTGTAGGTAAGCCCGAAACTGCACGTAAAACAAGAAGTGATCAATATTTTTTTGTAAATCGTCGTTTTATTAAAAGTGCCTACTTGCATCATGCAGTAGCCAACGCTTTTGACGGACTTATTCCAAAAGACAGTTATCCAAGTTATATTTTATACATTGATGTAGATCCTGCACAAGTGGATATAAACGTGCATCCTACAAAACAGGAAATAAAATTTGAAGACGACAAAATAATATACGCTTTTGTTCAAGCTGCTGTGAAACATGCCTTAGCTCAATTTAGTATTGCTCCTTCACTTGATTTTTCCTTAGATGCGAATATTCAACAATTAGACGCAATACAAAAACCATTTACAGATCAACAAGTACAAGACACCTCAAAAAAATCATTATATACTGGGTTTACACAAAAAAATCAAGCACATTTTATTCCCTCATCTGAAAATACAGGGAACCCTGACTGGAAAAATTTTTTTACAGATATCCCTAAAGCCGAAGAAAATTTTATTGTGAAACCTTCTTCCATGGGATTGTATAAAGAAGATGATGGATTGGCTGTCATTGAAGATGCTACCCTACTTCAATTGCATCATACTTATATTATTGCACCTACACAAAGTGGTTGTGTAATTATTCATCAGCAATTAGCCCATGAGCGAGTGTTGTATGAAAAATATCAAAAAGCAACAAGTCATCCACATGCCACACAAAAAAGCTTATTTCCTGTAGTACTAGAATTAAATCCAAGCGATGCCATTTTACTTTCTGAAATGTTGGAAGACTTGGCATTGATTGGATACGAAATTGAAGCATTTGGATCCAATAGTTTTATCATTCAAGGAATTCCAGCAGATGTCATTTCAGGAAATGAAAAAAATGCAATTGAATTATTGCTAGAGCAATTCAAGCACTTTAGTAATGAAGTGAAGTATAGTAAAAGAGAGAAATTAATTCGTTGCTTAGCACGTCAAATGGCTATTAAAGCAGGGCAAGCATTAAGTCAAAAGGAAATGCATGCTATTATTGAACAATTAAGTCAATGCGATATACCCAATATCACAGCTTCTGGTGCCCCCACTTATATTGAATTAAAGGAATCTTACCTAGATGGATTGTTTAGCAAATAAGTCTAATGAATACATTAGTTGATTTTTGCGCACCAAACGATCAAACGATTAACCTATTTGATGGAGATTATTAATTTCTTTTTGCCACTTCTGTCAAATAAGCTTCCACTGCTTTACGAACACCAGCACTTGATGGGCTCATATGATTAGAAACAAGTACCGAAAAATATAATTTTTGTTTCTTTTGTGTAAATATGAAACCACTTAAAGCAATCTGTCCTCCTAAACTTCCTGTCTTAGCATGTATTTCACCAGGAAAATTTTTATAATAACTTGCTAAAGTACCTTCCCCTCCTCTTTCAAAAATTGAAGTAACTCTTGCTTCTCCAAATTGATCTTGCATCTTTTTTAAAATGGCAACATAATTTTGTGGTGTATTTAAATTATATCTGCTTAATCCACTGCCGTCTGCCCAACGCATTTTTTGTGGTAAGCCAGCAAAGTCAGATTTTAAAATGGTATCAATAATGAGCCCATCATCCATTTTGCCTAAGACTTGTTCACTAGCCATAAGCAATACTTGTTCTGCAAAAAAATTATCACTTCGGCGCATCATGATCTTTAATAAAGAATCGGTAGGTACCGTTTTCACAAGATGGGATTTGGCTAATATGGGATATGAAATATTTTGAATATCTATTTTAGTTGATAAAGTATCATTCAATAACAAAACAGGTAAATTGGCATTATAGTAATTGACATCAAATGGAACTTGAAAATACTTAGCAGTATTTTTTTGGTTTGTTGTAAAAAAGAAATTACCCACCTGTTTGCGAGTCCATTGTTTTTGATAGGCAGCATCCATTTCCTTAATTCCTTTAAAAAAATAGGAAGGTCGTGTTTGAACATTTCCATTGGAACTATAAAAATGTACTACGTTACCATAAATAGGCATGCGAGATCTTTGTGGCTGATAATCTTCGGCGTAATCATTCCAAGCCCATCCATCCCCAAATGCGTCAAAATGGTCTGCAATATTTTGATATTGAACCACTACCGTTTTTTTTGTTTGACGAATTAAATCCAATATTGGTTGGTAGGTAAAATCGGGATGTAAAAAACTAGGGTCTCCTTTTGGTAATAAAAATAAAGTGTCCTGATTTTCTGCCACACCCCAACCAGGTAAAGAATCGCCTAAAAAACGCAAACCCACATAAGTCGCTAAAATTTTAGTATTACTTGCGGGGGTAAAATAGTGATCACTTTGGTATTGATTTACCCATTGTTGTTTGCTGTCATTGAACACTGCAATACCAACATGGGCTCCTTGTAACGCATTGGAATGCAATAATGTTTTTTGCGCTTTTTGAATACCACAAGCACTTGCAAAAAACAAAGCCGCCGTTAAAATAATGTAATTAGGAATAAATTGTTGATTGAACACTATTCTCTTTCTAAAGCCCTTAACCATCTTTCTGGAATTTCGTTATTGGAAGCTACTAAATAATCTTTATAACTACAAGGACTCCACTCGTTATTATGCAATTGCATCCACCATCTGCCTGTACTTTTACTTTGCAAAAAGTGAGTTTCAATATCTGAAAAAGCAATATGAAATTCTTTAAAACGGTCTGTGTCAGATAAAGGCGATTCCTTCTTTCCTTTTTGAACGCCATCTATAATGTACCAAATCATTTGGGCCATTTGTACCGCCGTCATGCCATGTACATCCAATTCGGCTTGGTATCCAAAAAGTCCAATGGTGCTGGTTTTCCAGCTCATTCCAGCATATTGCATCAACACACAAGCTTCTTCGCCATTAAAACCATTAGGTGTTATTAAATTAGCGGGTGCTTGTGCATTTTGAATTGCACTAATATCAAAACTTACGATATGACTATCTCTTATAGCTGGTTCCATTTCTTCAATACTTTCTCTCACTTTTCCTAATCTAAAACAATCAAATCGAAGCTTATCAATTGTTTCTAACATATGAGGATGCATGAAATAACTTTGGAATCCAATATGACAATAATGATTTAAATGATTAGGCAAGCCAGTAAAAAGTTCTTCTAAAAAATGATCTGATGGCAATCTGGCTTCTAAGTCTAAATCAATTTTAGCATCCACCACTGCAGCATTTACTAAAGTGGGGATAGAAGTATAAGCATGGTATTGCGCCAAGGTTAAATCATGTGACCCGCCAATAATAACAATTTTTTTGTTTTGTAAAAGGAGTTCAGAAATGACCGTCCTGAGAGCTGCATAACTATCTTGAATAGATTGCCCAATTTTTACATTCCCAATATCCGCAATAGTGACTTGTGCATGCCAGTAGTATAAATTGTATAAAGCTGTTCGGATGGCATTGGCGGCTACATGCCCATTGAGTGCAAATCCTGCACCACGACATTCCCCGGCACCAATAATTACAATATCAGCCTCTGAAATATCAGGAAGAGTCCCTTCATTCACCTTGATATGCTTCCCTAATTGCGTATCTCGATAGCCTTCATCCAAGGATATTTGAGCTAAATTAATAGGTGTAAGAAAATCTTGTATGGTACTTAATGACATTGAACAGGTTTATCTACCTGAAATAACGACTAAATTGCAAAAAGATTGCCCTAAAAAGGGGCTAATCCTGAAATTTATAGCCTACCCCCCTAATGGAAATGAAATGAACTGGATTTTTGGGGTCTTGCTCGAAATATTTTCTAAAATTCAATATAAAATTATCAATCGTTCGCGTATTTGGGAACACATTATACCCCCAAACAGTTTGCAAAATTCTTTCTCTAGTGATGATTGTGTTTTTATTTTCAATTAATAATTTTAAAAGCATTCCTTCCTTTTTGGTTAAAGTAATGGCCACGCCAAGATGAGATGTTGCTTCTAATAATTTGAAATAAACAGTATTGCTTCCAAAACGATATTGATCCAATGCAGCAGGTGCAGTATTTGATTGAGTAGATTTTTGAATCAGTTTACCCACTCTTAATAAAAGTTCTTCTAAATTAAATGGTTTAGTTAAATAATCGTCGGCCCCAAGTTTGAGTCCTTGCACTCTATTCAAACTTGTATTTTTTGCACTCAATACCAAAATGGGGGTTTCATTGTTATTTAAGCGAACCGTTTCGATAATGGAGAAGCCATCTAAACCAGGAAGCATGACATCTAAAATAATTAAATCAAAATGACTGTGTTGAATTAGCTGTAAGGCCTTAGGGCCTTCAAATGCAGATGTTACATCATAGCCTTCCATTTCTAAATTCAACTTAAGGGCTTCATGTAAATGAAGTTCATCCTCTACCAATAATATGTTGGGTTGATAATCGCTCATCCTATTGGAAATTTGATCGTAAAAACAGAACCTACCGGTACATGATCGCTTATTTTGATAGTAGCTCCATGAAAATCAGCTATTTTTTTACATAAAAAAAGTCCTAAACCAGTTCCCTTTGAAGTACGTGTATTTTCCTCGCCCATTCGGTAAAATTTTTCAAATACTTTTTCTCTTTCTTCAACAGGAATACCTGCACCTTCATCAGCTACCTCCAAAATATGCGATTGCGAATTTGAATACACTCTTAAAGTGATGGGCTGTGTGAGTGGGGAATATTTATGCGCATTGTCTAATAAATTATTAATCAATAGCTGTATTAATATAGTTTCTCCTTTAATAGGTAGGACTTCATTACAAGTATACTCAATCAACCTATCAGGGTATCTTTCTTTAAATGAACCAATAGCTTGCATTGCTATGGCAGCAATATCAATAATTTGTTTTTCTGATTCGTATTTTCCCATATCTAGCTGAGAAGCTAATAAAATATTATTACAAAGGGTATCTAATCTTTTAGTTTCCTTTAAAGTGTTTTCAATGAGTTTTTTTTGTTGCGCAGGTTCCAAATCGCGTTTTAATAAAGTTTCAATATTTAACTGAGTGACAGCAATTGGTGTTTTTAATTCGTGTGTCACCGCCATCATAAAATTTTGCTGTTGGTTAGAATACTTTAATTGTTTTAACAAGGATCGATATACATAGAGCGCTCCTACTAAAAATAAAAATAAAAAAGTAATGCCTTCCCCTAAATATTGCTTTGTTTTGCGTGATTCAAAGTTTTCAATGCTCTTTACTTTTGCATACAAGGCAGGATCATTCAAGGATATTGATTGAAATTTAATATTAGCTATTTCGGAATTTTGTTTTTCTAAGGATACATACCACCATATAAATGCAGCCACCATATAGGTCAAGAAAATCCAATAAATAAAATTGACAAACTTTAACTTATTAAAGTTGAAATATTTATTTTTCATGGCTGCACTTTTTCCACACGAATGCCTGTAGCCAAAACCCCCATCAATGGATCTTCCCGCATGGTGTGTTGAAGACTAAAATGATAGGTTCCCCATTTCAATTTGGTTGGTATGGCGTTAATAGGAATACGTTGATCAAAAATATCATCCATCCCTACGCCCAACCATCCTTTTTGATCATCGGCCAATTGTAAGTTGAGTGTTTGTTTAACAGCACTATCCTTCGGGGATTGCGTTGTAAATTCTACCCAAATATTTTTATATCGATACGCGTTATGATGTCTTATTACAAAAAATATTTTATATGAAGCATTGGTATCTGTTATGGCAAAATCATACTTATTAATTTGTTGAGAGGACCACTCATGCGTGGGGTAGATGGTGTTTTGCTCATATAATTTAATAGGTTCGCAACCAGCTATGATTAATAACATTAAAATAATACCCACCCCATTATAAATAAATTTTTTCCAAAACATCTTACAAAACATTTAGTATTTGTTCTTTTGCTTTTTCTAATTCATCTTTCATTAAAATTACGGCCTTTTGAATAGCCACATCATTGGCTTTAGACCCAGTAGTATTTATTTCGCGTCCAATTTCTTGCAATACAAATGATAATTTTTTTCCTTTGCATGGGTCCGACTCATTCATGATTGTCTTGAAATAAGTACAATGATTTTTAAGTCTAACGCGTTCTTCAGAAATATCAATTTTTTCGATGTAATAAATCAATTCTTGTTCCAATCTGTTGGTATCGTATTTATCTGTGCCCACATATTGTTCTAATAATTTAACCAAACCTTCCTTTATTTTATCCCTACGATTTGGTTCCAATTTTTCGACGATTACTTGTTGTGCTTCGATTGCTTCTATTTTCTCTAACAAATCTTTTTCGATGGACTTGCCTTCTTCTTTACGATGGGCAGTTAAATGTTGAATGGCTTGTTGTAATAAACTTAAAACAGATGCCCATTCTTCCTCAGATAATACTTCATTACTAGAGGAAACTACATCTGGCATTTTTAATAAAGTGCTTAAAATGTTGTCTTTTTCAATACCTAACTCATTGGCTAATTCAATGATGGGTTGGTAATAAGATTTAGCTAATTCTTTATTTACGCTCACCGGCTTGGACGCTCCATTGGATTTAATTGAAATATTACACTCCACACTTCCTCTAAATAACTCTTCATTTAGTTTATTACGAATTTCCACTTCATAAGGCTTTAATAAAGAAGGCATATTAAGCCTCACATCAAACTGTTTCCCATTTAAGGACTTCACTTCAATTAAGAAAGTTTTGTCCTTATAAGTGGCCTCAGCCCTCCCATAACCCGTCATTGAGTAAATCATAATAAACCCTTTTTAAATAGTGTGTAAAGGTATTAAAATTATAGGCAAGGGCATTCGTTTTTTAAAAATCAATGCCAATCCAATTTTTCTCTCTAGCTTGATAGGCAGCGAAATCAAAGGAGTATAATTTGCCAGGACGATGGGTTACATTGGTCTCCATTTCATTAATGTCAATCAAGCATCCCATACTGGCGAATTTTTTTCTAAAATTGCGCCTATCTAAAGAAATATTTAAAATGGCTTCATACACACTTTGTAATTGTCTTAATGAGAATTTTTCGGGCAATAAATTAAAGGCCAATGGATGCTCTTGAATTCGTTTTTGTAACCAGCTATGGCATAGTTCCAATATCATCTGATGATCAAACGCCATTTCTTTTATATCCTTCACTACATGCCAACTTAATTCGTTTTCTAAAATCTTAAGCTCATGGTGTTTAATATTCAGCAGGGAAGCGTACACCGTGGTGACCACCCTTCCCCCTGGATGTCGCTGAGGCTGACTAAAAGTATGCACTTGCTCCAAATACACATTTTGCATACCCGTTCTTTCTACTAAAACACGATTTGCCGCATCATCTAAATTTTCATTAGACAAAATGCTGTCTCCTAAAAGAGATAATTTGTCATGAAATTGGGGTAAATCACTTTTAATGGTAAGCACTTTTAAGGAATTATCATCAAAGCCAAAAATAACACAATCTACCGTGAGAGGTACCGTAGGGTATGATTGGACTAGTTTTACAGCGTCTTTTATGTTATTTTCCATCCTATAACTAATTCAAAAGGTTTTATAGTACCAAAATACGAAATAAAAGATTAAAACAATTTGTATTTTAGCAGACATTTTACCTCATGTACAACCAAGCACAAATTATTCAATTACAAGATCTCACCAAGGAATACCTTCTTAACCCTCATACCATTGAGATTACGCAATTAAAACAATTACTTCGTTTTCATGAATACCAATATTATGTAGTGAATGAGCCGCTGATTAGCGATTTTGAATACGATCAATTATATCAACAATTACTATCTATTGAATCGGCTGATGCGAGTTTAATTACAGCCGATTCCCCAAGTCAACGAGTGGGGAATAGTTTAAATCAAAATTTTGAAACCATTCCGCACTTGGTGCCAATGTTAAGCTTAGAAAACAGCTATAATGCTGATGATTTAAATGATTTTGACCGAAAAGCAAAAGAAGGAGCAGGAGACAGTTCTATACAATATTGTGTTGAGCCTAAATTTGACGGCGCAAGTATTTCCTTGGTTTATGAAAATGACATGCTGGTTCGAGCATGTACTAGAGGGGATGGTGTTGCCGGAGAAGACATCACGCAAAATATCAAACAAATTAAATCCATTCCTTTAAGTATTCCTTTGTCTCAGTATGGATTGCAACAAATTGAAATAAGAGGGGAAGTTATCATGAGCAAACACTCCTTTGCTCGTTTTAATGAAAAATTAAAGGAAAAAAAATTAGCTACTTTGGCCAATCCTCGAAATGCAGCAGCAGGAAGTTTACGAATGAAAGATCCCAAGGAAGTAGCTGAACGTAATTTGGATGCTTTTATTTATCACATCAGTTATGTATTACCCATAAAAAATGGAACTCCCAGTGCCCTTTTAAAAACACATAGCGGATCCTTAGAACTTTTATGGAATTTAGGTTTTAGATCTCCTCAAAAGGAAAAAAAATTATTCCATTCTATTCAAGAAGTAATTGACTTTTGCAATGTATTTGAAACAGAGCGAGACAATCTTCCCTACGATATTGATGGATTAGTAATAAAAATAAATGATTTCGCATTACAGGAAAAATTGGGGATGACTTCGCACCATCCAAGATGGGCCATTGCATATAAATTTAAAGCAAGGCAAGCGACTACTATTTTAGAAAATGTAGAATTTCAAGTTGGCAGAACAGGTGCGGTAACCCCCGTTGCAAAACTAAAGGCAGTGGCTTTAGGCGGGGTAACTGTATCTAGCATTTCCATGCACAATGAAGAATATATCAAAGAAAAAGATTTACGTTTAGGCGATACTGTTATGATTGAAAGAGCAGGCGATGTGATTCCACAAATAGTTCAATCCATTCCATCACTTCGAAAAGGAAATGAAAAAATGATATCCTTTCCCACGCATTGCCCTGTGTGTCAAGCTGTCTTAGAAAAGGAAGAAACAGAAGCGGTTTGGCGTTGTACTAGTGCAAGCTGTGATGCTCAAGTGGTAGAAAAAATCATCCATTTTGTAAGTAAAGATGCAATGGATATTAAAAGCTTTGGAGAAGCCAATATTAGAAAATTTTATGACTTAGGAATTTTAAAAACTATTCCACAATTATATACGCTGGATTTCGAAAAAATTGAAAAACTAGAGGGATTCGGACAAAAAAGTATGGACAATTTAAAGTCTGCAATTGAGGCTTCCAAAACACAACCACTATTCAGATTAATTTATGCTTTAGGAATTCGTTTTGTAGGAGAAACCACCGCTAAAACAATTGCCTCTCAGATCAAACATTTGTTGGAGTTGCAAGACATGAGTATGGAAACTTTACAATCATTTGAAGATGTTGGAGTAAAAGTTGCAAATAGTATTTTTCAATATTTCAAAGAAGAAAAAAATATACAACTCATAAAGGAATTAGAATCATTAGGCGTCAATATGATTCAAACTGAGCATACTCAAAAAGATGGTAATTTAAGTGGATTAAACTTCTTATTTACTGGAACGCTTGTTCAATTGAAGCGCGCACAAGCAGAAGCCATAGTAGAAGCCAAAGGCGGACATATCCTTGGAGGTGTAAGCAGCAAACTACATTACTTAGTGGTGGGGGAAGAGGCTGGAAGTAAGTTAGAAAAAGCAAAAAAAATTGCTACTATTAAAATTATTACTGAAGAAGAATTTATTCAATTGACATCCTCTTAATCAATCACTTTATTCGTTTATTAAATAGCAAGCAACTTCATTCATTCCCGGCTTTCTTAAATAATTCCTTGTTCCATTAAATATTCCGCAATCTGAATCGCATTGGTAGCAGCTCCCTTTCGCAAGTTATCACTCACGATCCACATATTTAAAGTTTTAGGCTGTGTTTCATCGCGACGTAAACGACCAACAAAAACTTCATCTTTTTCATGTGCCCATAAAGGCATAGGATATAATTGTGTAGCATCGTCTTGTTGCACAATGATCCCTGGTGATTTTGTTAATATGTCAGTGACTTCGGCTAAATCAAATTCATTTTCAAATTCAATGTTTACGGATTCACTATGCCCTCCCACTACAGGAATACGAACTGTAGTAGCAGTAACTTTAATGGAATCATCCTGCATAATTTTGCAAGTTTCTTTTACCATCTTCATCTCCTCCTTAGTATACCCATTGTCTAAAAACACATCAATTTGAGGAATTACATTTAAGTCAATTTGATATTTATATGCCATGTCGCTGGCTTGTAAATCAGCACCCCCTCTTTCATTGAATAATTGGTCTACCGCTTTTTTACCAGTACCTGTTACACTTTGATAAGTACTTACCACCACTCTTTTAATTTTATATTGAGCATGCAGTGGTTGTAAAGCTACTACCATTTGTATGGTGGAACAATTCGGATTTGCAATAATGAAATCTTGTGCTGTTAATACACTTGCATTTACTTCGGGAACTACTAATTTTTTAGTAGCATCCATACGCCATGCAGATGAATTATCAATGACACGGATACCTGCTGCAGCAAATTGAGGTGCCCACTCTAAGGAAGTACTACCACCCGCAGAAAACAATGCCACCGCAGGTTGCGCAGCAATACCTTCTTCCATGGTTACCACTTTATAATTTTTACCTTTAAAAGAAACTTCTTTACCAGCAGATCTTGCAGATGCCACAGGCACTAATTCAGTAACAGGAAAATTTCTTTCGGCTAAAACTTGTAACATTTTGGTACCTACTAAACCAGTAGCACCAACCACTGCAACTTTCATTTTTTAAAATTTAAATTTTTAAACTATTTTTTATTTTTTTAATTGAACTATAAAAAAAGCCTTCCATTTATTTTGGAAGGCTTTGAATATATTTTTAAAACATACATACAAACACACCTTCCTTTAGTGAGGTTTTTTGTTTTGTTTGGTATGTTTATATAAATTCATTTTTTACTTTTTTGTAGTTTTAAAAGAGGATCCTTTCAATTATCATCGTTAGCGAAAATAAATGGAATGTAACATTCCACCAAATTTACACTAATTCAATATCAAAATTGACCAACTGAACAAACGATTGTATGCGTTCTTTAATATCGTCTGCATTAATTTCCGTCAATCTTTGTGTACCAAATTTTTCAACACAAAAGCTAGCTAATGCACTACCCACAATGATTGCAGACTTCATATTGTTAAATGAAAAATCCTTTGTTTTTGCTAAGTGTGCGACAAATCCACCAGCAAAGGTATCCCCTGCACCAGTGGGATCAAATACTTCCTCCAAAGGCAATGCAGGAGCAAAGAAAACTTGATTATCATGAAATAATAAAGCGCCATGTTCCCCTTTCTTAATAATTAAATACTTAGGACCCATTGCCATAATTTTTTTAGCAGCCTTGACTAAACTATATTCTCCACTCAATTGACGAGCTTCACTGTCATTTACTAATAACACATCCACTAAACTTATTGTGTGTAATAAATCAGGCATCATAATTTCCATCCAAAAATTCATCGTATCCATAACGATTAATTTTGGACGCTTCTTCATTTGTTTGATCACACTACTTTGCACTGCTGGAACCAAATTACCCAACATTAAAATTTCGCAATCTTGATAGCTATCTGGAACTACTGGTTCAAAATTTTCTAATACATTTAATTGCGTATCCAAAGTATCACGGGTATTCATATCTAAATGATACTTGCCACTCCAAAAAAATGTTTTCTCCTCTTTTTTAATTTGTACCCCTTCTAAAACCACACCTCTGTTTGTTAAAGCGTCTAATTCGGATTGTGGGAAATCGCCCCCTACTACAGATATTTGTTTTACAGTTGTAAAATTGGAAGCACACCAAGCAATATAAGTTGCGGCGCCGCCAATAATTTTATCACTTTTCCCAAAGGGAGTTTCAATGGCATCAAAAGCCATAGATCCAACAACAACTAATGACATGAGTTTAGATTTATTTTCAGGTGCGAAACTACGATTTTTAAAGTTATAATTGTAAGTACTTGATAATCAAAAAACTAACAAATTTGCCATTTTTTTTAAAATAAAATGATTTTTTAAGTGTTTATCATTTAATTTTGCGCTAACAAATCATTCAAAATATAGTATTATGGCCAGAATTAAAACCGAAAAAAACATTTCTAGAAAAGATGTGATTGTGAGTAAGGCAGCCACTTTATTTCGTGAGAAAGGATATAAAGCTGCAAGTATGCGTGATTTAGCCGAAGCTGTAGGAGTAGAAGCGGCTAGCTTATACAATCATATAAAGTCAAAAAGTGAATTATTGCACGAATTAGTATTTAGTGTGGCCAATAAGTTTGTGCTTAAAATGGATGAGATTGAATCTGATAACATAAGCTCTCTTCAAAAAATGGAAAAGTTATTGCGATTCCATATCACTGAAATGATTAATAATTATGAAGAAGTATATGTAAGCGATAGAGAATGGAAACATTTATCAGACCCCTATTTATCCAATTACCAAAATCAACGAAGAGTATACCGCAAAAGGATTGCAGCGATTATTGAAGAAGGTATTAGAAATAAAGAAATTAAGGCCATTGACGCTCCCACTGTTGTTTTAATATTTTTACATGCCGTGAGTGGTATTGAAAGCTGGCACCGTTCTACTAAAAAAATTACCGCAGAAGAATTAGAACAAAATATGGTGACAATTTTAATTGATGGTTTAAAATTGACAAAATAATTCGCATTCATTTTTGACATATATAGCAGGTCATTCAAAAGTGATTTTTAAAATTATGGAAGCCCAACAAATTGTTGGGCTTTTGCTTTTTAAACCCCTTGCCTATCAAATTAAATGGTATGATACCTTAAAAAAGACAACATAAAACAAAAAGAAAATCTGCTCGCGTAAACTGAAAAATCAAGTATTTAAGTATTGTAGTAACTCATCAAGTATTGTAGTAACTTCGCCCAAATATTATCCCGGTGTCCGAAAGAAATAATTTTATTGATTACATCCGAATTTTTTGCCGAAGTGGCCATGGAGGTGCAGGGGCACGCCATTTCATGCGCAATAAACTCACTGCCAAAGGAGGACCTGACGGCGGTGATGGAGGACGTGGAGGGCATATTATACTAAAAGGGAATGCGCAACTTTGGACCTTACTTCACTTACGCTACTATAAAAATGTACATGCCGAAGATGGTGAAGGAGGAAGTAAAAACAACTGTACTGGAAAAGACGGAAAGGATATTATTATTGAAGTGCCCTTGGGTACTATTGCCAAAGATGAAGAAACAGGGAAAGTGGAAGCAGAAATTTTAACGGATGGGCAAGAAGTGATTTTTTTAAAAGGGGGTCGTGGAGGTTTAGGCAATAGCAATTTTGCCACTCCTACCAATCAAGTACCTGAGCACGCGCAACCAGGCGAAGAAGGACTAGAAGGATGGAAACAAATTGAATTAAAAGTACTTGCAGATGTAGGTTTAGTGGGATTTCCCAATGCTGGTAAATCCACTTTGCTATCGGTGATTACTGCAGCAAAACCTAAAATTGCAAATTATGCTTTTACTACTTTAACGCCTCAATTAGGTATGGTTGCTTATCGTGACAACCGATCTTTTTGTATCGCAGATTTACCTGGAATTATTGAAGGAGCTGCAGAAGGCAAAGGATTAGGGCATCGATTTTTAAGACATATTGAACGCAATGCTGTTTTACTTTTCTTAATCCCAGCAGACAGCAATGATCATAAAAAGGAATTTGAAATTTTAAAAAATGAATTGGCTGAATTCAATCCGGAACTATTGCAAAAGGAATTTATCATCGCGATTAGCAAGTCGGATTTATTAGACGACGAACTTACCGAAGCAATTAAAAAAGAACTTCCTTCCAATATCCCACATATTTTTATTTCCTCTGCAACACAAAAAAATTTAGTAGAACTTAAGGATTTATTATGGGCTGCATTAAATAAACCTATTACAGTATAAAGTGAAGATGAAGTAGCAAACAATTAATTTATTTTTCACACTATTACAAAATGTATTTATAAAAAAAATCCCTCCAAATTTTGGAGGGATTTTTTTTATCGCAAATATCATTTCAAAATGATATTATCTCATATGTAACTTACATTGAAAATTATCCGTTGTTCGCTTTTGAAGCTTTGTTTCGCTCATTCTCATCTAACATAGATTTACGCATACGAACTGATTTTGGAGTTACTTCAATACACTCATCAAATTGGATATACTCCATACACTCTTCCAAAGTAAATTGAACCTTAGGCGTAATACGAACGCTATCATCACTACCACTTGCACGGTGATTGGTTAATTTTTTCATCTCCACCGCGTTGATATTTAAATCACCTGGCTTTATATGTTCTGCTAATATTTGACCTGCATAAACTTCCTCTCCTGGTTCAATAAAGAAACGACCTCTATCTTGTAACTTGTCAATAGAATATGCAGTAGTGGTCCCTGCAAATTTTGCAACTAATACACCATTGCTTCTTCCAGGAATACTTCCTTTCCAAGGTTTGTATTCGTTAAAGCGATGTGCCATAACAGCTTCCCCTGCGGTTTGTGTTAACATTTGTGAACGTAAACCAATCAAACCACGAGAAGGAATATCAAATTCCAAATGTTGCATGGTACCCTTAGATTCCATGATTAACATTTCCCCTTTCTTTTGAGTCACAAGGTCAATCACCTTACCGCTAAATTCGGAAGGAACATCCACTACTAATATTTCAAAAGGTTCATGTTTACGACCATCTATATCTTTGACTAATACTTGAGGATTTCCAACTGTTAATTCATATCCCTCACGACGCATAGTTTCCACTAATACGCCCAAGTGTAAAATACCACGACCAAAAACCAAGAAACTATCAGCACTATCTGTTTCTTCTACACGTAATGCTAAGTTTTTTTCTGTCTCTTTCATCAAACGATCACGAATATGTCGAGAAGTTACAAACTTACCTTCCTTACCAAAGAAAGGTGAATTGTTGATACTAAAAGTCATACTCATCGTAGGTTCATCCACACTAATGATAGGTAATGCTTCTGGATTTTCAGGATCTGCAATAGTGTCTCCAATATTGAAATCTTCTAAGCCAACCACAGCGCATAAGTCACCTGAAACGACTTCGGTTACTTTACGCTTACCCATTCCTTCAAATACGTATAATTCTTTTACTTTATTCTTTTTAATACTTCCATCTGCTTGCACCAATACAATATTTTGACCTTCTTTGATCACACCTCTTTCTACTTTTCCAATTGCAATACGACCTAAGAAAGAAGAATAATCCAATGAAGTAATTTGCATTTGAGTATGCCCTTGTTTTGCATCTGGACCTGGTACATATTTTAAAATACCATCCATTAATGGAGTAATATCTTCACATTGTGTTAAGCTTTCATTGAACCAACCATTTTTTCCACTACCATAAAAAGTAGGGAAGTTTAATTGCTCTTCGGTAGCATCTAGGTTGAAAAACAATTCAAATACTGCATCATGTACTTCATCAGGACGACAGTTTTCCTTATCAACTTTATTTATAATAACAATTGGCTTTAAATTTAACTGTAACGCTTTTTGTAAAACGAAACGAGTTTGAGGCATAGGTCCTTCAAAAGCATCTACTAACAAACAAACTCCATCAGCCATTTTTAATACACGTTCTACTTCACCACCAAAGTCACTGTGTCCTGGAGTATCAATGACATTAATTTTTACATCTTTATAAGTAACAGATGCGTTTTTACTAAGGATGGTGATCCCCCTTTCACGTTCTAACTCATTGCTATCCATGATTAATTCACCAGTTTCCTGATTGTCACGGAATACTTTTGTAGCGTGTAAAATTTTGTCCACCAAAGTAGTTTTACCGTGGTCAACGTGGGCGATAATAGCGATGTTTCTTATTTCCATGTACTGTTTTGAGGGTGCAAAGGTACATGGTTTAAAGCTCCTAAAAAAACAAAAGAGGAAAAAGAGTGATAAGATTTACACCCTAATATATATTTTATATTTATCTAATATATAACCCAATAACCAGCAAACTAACATAAAGGCGAATGCGAATCCAAGAGACGCCCAATAAGGTGGTAAATGAGCAAAGCTGTTTTGGAATATCCAACTAAATAGAGAATCTGCGCCACCTGGACCCTTTAAAGTATATAAAGTGGTAGCTAAAAGTTCAGAAAACAAGTAGATCACCAAAGGGTTTTTACCAAAAACAGTAAAAAAACTTGAAAATTGAAGCTGCCTTTGCAATTCTACTCTATAAATAATGGTCCCTATTATCACCATGTCTAAACCAATGGTCAACATCACAAAGGAACTTGTCCATAATTTTTTGTTAATTGGAAATTGATAATTCCACATAAAAGCTAAAAAGATAAATCCCGCTCCCCACATAAATAAATGTGTAAGTCCTTCATAGGTTTTTCCTTTTTCTTGAATAAAGCTACCCACACGGTATCCAATTAATACATTGACAATAGCAGGGATTGTACTTAACCATCCTTCGGGATCAAAAGCAAAACCTTCCCCATGGTATTGATGAGCTTCCCCCATCAACCAAGTATCAAATCGATAACCCGCATTACCATGAATACTTAATGGATCACCCGGATCCCCAAAGTGTATACAGATATACCAGTACAATAATAATAACACAGCCGACAATACCACCACCACTCTTTCATGCATGTAAAACACGATGATAGAAGCAATACCATAGCAAATTGCGATGCGTTGTAATACCCCTAAAATTCGGGTATCAGATAATGGTCCTGTAAAGGGAAACCAGTACATTAAAAATCCTAATAAAAAAATAATTGCAGTACGTTTAAAAATTTTTAAAAGCACTGTGGTATGACTTAACTTACTCCAAGAGGGTTGCACAAAACTCATTGCATTACCCACTGCAAATAGGAATGAAGGAAATACTAAATCGGTAGGAGTAAACCCATTCCAATGCGCATGTAATAATGGAGCAAAAGTAAAATCGCCATCACCCGGCGTATTCACAATAATCATTAAACAAATAGTCATCCCTCTAAAAATATCTAGAGATGTGAATCTTTGATTGGACATAATATCGTTTTAGGGTATTAAGATACAAAAAATGCCTCTATGAAAGAGGCATTTTAAATGATATGATAAAATCTATGTGAAGGATTAATCCTCGGTTTTCACTTTATGACTTGAAATATAAGAATAGACAGCAGGAATCACAAACAAAGTAAGCACCAATGAAAACAACAAGCCACCCACTACCACAATACCTAAAGGCTTACGGCTTGTAGCTGCTGCCCCTAAACTAATTGCAATTGGTAATGCCCCTAAAGCGGTTGCTAAGCTTGTCATTAAAATAGGACGAAAACGTTGGGAAGCGGCTTCAATGACAGCGGCTAATTTATCCATCCCTGCTTCTCTTTTTTTGTTGGCAAATTCAACAATTAAAATACCATTTTTAGTAACTAAACCAATCAACATAATGATTCCAATTTCTGAAAATATATTTAAGGTTTGTCCAAAAATTGATAAACATAATAATGCTCCAGCAATAGCAAGTGGTACTGTAATCATAATGATGAATGGATCCTTAAAACTTTCAAACTGAGCGGCCAATACTAAATAAATTAATAAGAGCGCTAAAATGAGTGCTTGAGATGTATTAGAAGCACTTTCCTTATAATCACGTGATGGTCCACTTAAAGCTGTTTGGAAGGATTCATCTAATTTATCTTTCGCAATATCTTCCATCGCTTTCACCCCATCGCCAATCGTTTTTCCTTCTGCTAAAGAAGCGGAAATTGTTGCAGAATTAAAACGGTTATAGTGATATAAATTAGGTGCATTACTATTCTCCTCAATATTTAAAACACTGGAAATAGGAATGCTTTCTCCACGATTATTTCGGATATAAATTTTATTGATATCAGTAGGCGTATTTCGATCTGGTTTAGACACTTGTGTGATAACTTCATACTGCCGATCATTCATAATAAAATAAGCCGAACGTGCTCCACTAAATGCTGCTTGTAAAGCTTGCGAAACATCGGCTGTAGTCAAGCCTAAGTCTCTTACTCGCATACGATCAATAGTCAAATCAAATTCGGGTTTATTGAATTTCAAATTCACATCTACGTTTGCAAAAGTTTTATCTTTTCTTGCCGCTTCTAAAAATTTAGGAATGACATTTCTAATTTTTTGAAAATCTAAATTTTGAATAATAAACTGAACTGGCAAAGAACCTCTAGACATCAAGCCCACCGAAATAGTTTGCTCTTCAATGGAGAAAACTCTTACGTTTTTGAAACGCTTAAATTTTTTATTGATATCGGCAACAATTTGTGATTGAGTTCTTTTTCTTTGGTCTAAAGGAACAAAACCTACTCTACCCGATGCACTGCTGCTTCCACTTGATCCACCATAACCCGGAACACTACCCCAGGTAAATGCTTGTTCTGGTATAGAGTCTTGTAAAATTCGAATGGCTTTAAAAAGTTCGGCACGCATGTCCTCATAACTATTTCCTTCTGCACCAGTTAATGTAACACGCACCGTCCCTTTATCTTCCATAGGAGCAAGCTCACTTTGAATATTTTTTCCAATAAAATAAATAATACCAACGCAAGCAATTACAATCACCCAAGCAAACCATCTTATTTTGAAAAATTTAGTAAGTAAGTTTTTATACCCATTTTCCAATCCTTTAAAGAAAGGTTCTGTTTGTTCATAAAACTTACCTTGCTTACCATCTTTACGATTTAAATAAACATTCAAAACAGGAGTGATGGTTAATGATACAAAAGCAGAAACAAGCACTGCAGAAGCAATGACCACTCCAAATTCTTTAAATAAGGATCCCACAAAACCTTCGAGGAAAATCACAGGCATAAATACCACCGCCAATGTGATTGAAGTAGAAATAACCGCAAAGAAAATTTCCTTACTTCCTTCCAATGCTGCTTTTCTCAAAGGCAACCCTTCTTCTAGTTTTCTGAATATATTTTCCGTGACCACAATACCATCATCCACCACCAAGCCCGTAGCTAATACGATTGCTAATAAAGTAAGTACATTAATAGAGAACCCCGATAGGTACATGATAAAAAAGGTGGCTATTAATGAAATAGGAATATCAATTAATGGGCGAATGGCAATTAACCAGTTTCTAAAAAAGAAGAAAATAACCAATACCACCAATGCAAAAGAAATAAAGATGGTTTCTTTTACTTCCTGCAATGCTCTACGTACATTTTTTGTGTTGTCAATAGGTATCGCAAATTCAATATCTGATTTGTTTTGTTTTTTTACCTCATCTAATCTTTTGTAAAATTCATCTGCAATTTTAATTTGATTGGCACCCGGTTGAGGTGAAATTGTAAGCATCACAACAGGTACGCCATTAAAATACATACCTTGATCTTCTTGCTCCGGACCAAGTTCCACTTTAGCAATATCCCCTAGTCTTACAATACCATTGGCATCTTCTTTTATGATGACACTTCTAAAATCAGCTTCGGTAGATAATCTTCCTAAAGTTCTAATAATATATTCTGACTTATTTCCATAAATGCGTCCTGCAGGTAATTCAACATTTTCTTTATTCAATGCTGCTTGAATATCATTAAAAGCAACCCCAAAAGCATTTAATAAATCCGTATTGGGATAAATGCGCATAGATTGACGTTTCCCACGCACCCCTACACTACTTACCTCATCAATGGTTTGGAATCTTTGTTGCAATACATTTTCGGCATATTCGGTAAGCTCCAAAAGCCCTTTTGTTTTACTACGAATGGTTAACATCATAATAAAATCACCACTTGCATCTGCTTTAGAAACAATAGGTGGGCTACTAATATCTTCGGGTAAACTTCTTGCAGCCTGACTCACTTTATCTCGAACATCGTTGGCAGCAGTTTCCAAATTCACTCCTAAATTAAATTCTACGGTAATGTTGGAAGAACCTACGGAACTAGAAGAAGTGATGGTTCTAATACCAGGAATACCGTTGATTGATTTTTCAAGTGGCTCAGTAATCTGACTTTGTATTACTTCAGAGTTAGCGCCAGTATAATTAGTTTGTACACTAATAATAGGTGGATCAATGGCAGGATATTCACGTAATGCCAAAAAGGTAAAACCCACTATCCCAAAAAGAATAAGTGCTAAATTCATCACAGTGGCGAGCACTGGTCGTTTTAAGGAAAGTTCAGATATATTCATCGAATCATGATGTTTAAGAGTAAATGTTGAATGTCGTCCCCTTATTTTGTGATGTCCACTATGTTGAGTGTTTTCCCAACTTTAATTTTATTGCCTTGTCTCACAAAAAGCATTCCAGCCACTATCACACTATCACCTGGATTAATTCCTTTGGTGATTTCTACGGCAGTGGCCGTTCTGTAGCCAGTTTCTACATCAACAAACTTGGACACCCCCCCCTTTACCAACACGACTTGTTTCACTTTGGAATCAGGTATGATGACATTGGTAGGTACCATGATGCTAGGTTTTTGAACATTCTCACCTAGTAATACTTTTACATAGGAACCTGGTAATAATTTTCCTTGTAAACTAGCACGAACTTTTATATTACGACTTGTTGCGATAATTTGAGGCTCAATGGCTGTTACAGTTGCAGTTAACTTTGCACCCTCATTTCCAATACTTTCAATCTTTACTTTTTTCCCAACTTTAATAAAAGATTGATACACTTCAGGTAAAGTAAAATCTACTTTTAATTGATCCACTTTTTGCAATGTAGCAATCGTGGTAGTATTATTTATAAATGCACCTAAACTTACTTGTCTCAAGCCTAATTGACCGGTGAAAGGCGCTTTCACAATTGTTTTATCAATTAAAGATTGTGTGTAAGCAATATCTGCTTTTAAACTTTTTACTTGTTGTAAGGAAATATCATAATCACTTTGATTGATGCCTTTCACATTCAATAATTGTCTATTACGTTGTTCATTGATATTGGCTAATTCCAATTGAACTTTAATTTTTTCAACCTGTGCTTGCAAATCTGCGTCATTTAACTTGGCCAATACGGTTCCAGCAGTGACCACCTTGCCTTCCGGTATTTGTAAAAATACCACACGACCATTGGTCTCCGGATGAATATCAATATAATCATTGGCTTGAACAGAACCATTTACTTCGATGGTTTTGTCTACGATTTGTGTTTGGGCAATAGCAATATCGACAGATACAGCAGCATTTGGGTTGAACTTGTCAACAGATTTTGGTTTTTCGGAACAAGCAACTAACAAAAGAGTGCTTGCAAAAGCCATCCAATTAATTTTTCTCAAAGCAAAAGAATTTAGCTTTAAAGATAGCTAAAAAATGCTTTTTGAGGCACAAAAATAGATGAGTGGCGAGCGATTATTGGTTGATAGGTTTGGGAAGGGAAAAGCCGTTGTTGACCGCTTTTTTATAAACTGCATATTTTTTTTCAATATATAAGCCTAATTCAAGGTCATTGAGTAAAGCCAAAACAGCGTAATCTGGCCTACAATAGGTCATAAATTTGGATAATTCTTCCCCTTCCAAATGAGTCAGTTTTTTGACAAAAACTTTTGTAAACCTATAATTCACATACTTTTCTTGTTCTTGTGAAATCAAACGGTTTTGTAAGAATTGCAAATTGCGGTTTCTTTTAAATCGAAAAGCATTTATGATTTCGTCTAAATCAAAACCAATAGTGAGACCGTTGGGTCCAAATAAATTTTGACTACTACTCAACTTCAATCCTGGAGGTTGGTAATTAAAGTATTTGGCATAATCGTTTCTATTTTGGATAGAATCTAATTTATAATAAGAATTACGAACGCGAACTTCAGGCAAATCAAAACCGGTAACATGGATCATGATATTGAAATTGCGTAAATCCTCCACCGTGTCTATTGAATATTTTTGTGTATTCTTTCCAAACAATGAAAACCAAATTGAATCCTTTGGTTTCACCGTGATAATATACCTGCCCATTGAATCGGTGACAGCGCGATTCAAAGAACTATACACCATGACAGATTCAATAGGGCGTCTACCCGAAATGTCATATACTGTTCCTTGAATAGTAACTGCTTGTGCCTCTGATTGTATATAAAAAAGAGTAGTCAGTAATAAAATGCAAATCCTTTTAAACATGTTGATTGCAATATTAAGCAAGGAAAAATTAAAACAGGCTTTCTGTATTTACAATTAACAGGTTTTTACCTTTTTATTGAAAAAAAGTCCAGCAAATACCTAAAAAAATACAAGAAATAGCAATCCACTGAGGAGATAATTTTTGTTTATATATCAAAAAAGTACTTGTGATAAAAACGAATAGATAACTCATATAATGAAGAGGCATGCCAAATTCAATTTCATGATATAAATCCTTGATTAAAAAAATGGAGGCTCCTGTCATAATGCCTACTATGGCTGCATAAATCCCTTCGAGTGAACGATAAAAAACTGCAAATTTTTTTAACTTTTGCCAAATAGGAAAAAAGAAAAGTACAATTAAAAAACTGGGAAGAAAAACTCCAATACTTCCAATAATAGCCCCAACAATTTGCCCAATAAGACCTTTGTCCTTAAAAGAAATTGCCCCTGTATAACTGGCTATAGAAAAAATGGGGCCAGGAATTGCACGCACTAAACCCGAGCCTGTTAAAAATTCCTCACTCGTCATTTTTAGAACATCTCTCTTATTTTTCTTTACAATGGCTGATTGTGGACGCGTTACATATTGCTCATACATAATAGGCATTAAAACATCGCCTCCTCCAAATACCAAGCTTCCAAAACGATAATTATTTTCAAATAAATTAAACGCTTTGCGATAAGTCCAATTTTGACGTGTGGCCTCTTCCGATAAAAAACCAGCCATCGCGAATAATACAATAAAAATAAAAAGACTATTCCAATTTACCTTTTTGGGAGCTGCTCCATCATCTGGAATACGTTTATTGCTAAAATTAGTAACAATACCCGCCAACACAATCGTGATGGGAATTGTCCAAGGAGTTTTAAATCCAATGAAAGTAATTATTGCGGTACAAATAAAAATAGACAATGTGATGGTACTTTTAATTGCTTTTTTATAAAGTAACAAGGCTGCACTCACTAAAAAACCTACCGCCATGGGTTGTAAAAATTGTAAACTTTTTAACGTGCCTTTAAATTCAAAATGAGTCACTAGTATCGCTAAGGATCCCATGATGATCGTTGCAGGAAGTATCCAAATGAGTAAAGTGAAAAATGCTAAAATCACCCCGCCTCTTTTATAAGCAATTAAAATAATGGTTTGTGTAGAAGAGGCTCCAGGAAGCAGTTGACAAAAGGCATTATATTCCATAAGCTCCTCGGCAGTGACATCCTTTCTTTTTTCTACAAAACGATGTTGCATCAAACCCACCGCTACCTGCGGACCTCCAAAGGCGGTGATGCTGTAATTTAATACAGCACGTAAAAAAGGGATGTGTCTTAATAGTTGCAAAGGCAGGATTTCACCTAAAAATAAATTAATTTTTTTTAAGAAAGTAAGGTTATTGTAAACAGCCATTAAACCATCTGTCCAATTAATCAGTCAAATACTATATAAGTATTAACTTTGTATTCTCAACTTGATTAAAATCCAATTCTTTATGCGTTTTTTGGCAGTTATATTAGTCTCTCTTTTAATAATTGGTTGTGCTCAAAATAACTATACCACTTATAAATCACAATATGAGCAATTGACATTCAATGACGCTCCCGATTATGGTAATTTAGACTCATGGGCTGCACATCCTCAAAAAAAAGATCCTTCAGATAGTTTACCCAACGCATTGGCAAAAAATTTTCATCCCATTGATAAAGTAGATGTATTTTTCATACACCCAACTACCTATTTAGATACCGCAAAACCCTATGGTTGGAACGCCTCATTAAAAGATGTGAAAACAAATATTAGCACCGATTTTGGGACCATTCTTAATCAAGCAAGTGTGTTCAATGAAGTAGGTTTAGTGTATGCGCCAAGATACCGTCAAGCTCATATTGGAAGTTATTCCCCCATTGGTCATGCTGATACTGTAAAAGCCTTAGCGGCTTTTGAACTTGCATACCAAGATGTAAAAGCGGCTTTTGACTATTATTTAGCGCATTATAATAATGGAAAACCTATCGTGATTGCATCCCATAGTCAAGGATCTACTCATGCTAAAAGATTATTAAAAGAATATTTTGATGACAAACCGCTGGGAAAAAAATTAGTAGCCGCTTATGTTGTAGGGATGGCTATTAATCCTGCTGATTATACTCAGTTAAAACCCTGCAGTACACCTCATTCAATTGGATGCATTTGTGCATGGAGAACTTATAAAGAAGGATATGTACCTGCATTTGTAGAAAAAGAAAATTATACCTCTATAGTCACAAATCCTTTAAGCTGGAGTGATCAAGTAACACAAGTGGATCGCAAAAATAATAAAGGATCCGTATTGTATAATTTTAAAAACATTACACCTAAAGTGGCAGGGGCCATTAATCATAATGGGATTTTATGGACACCAAAACCTCAATTTTTTGGAAATTTTTTATACAACACACCTAATTACCATATAGCTGATTACAATTTGTATTACTTAAGTGTGAGACAAAATGTTGCAGAGAGAGTGCAAACCTATTTAAGTAAGGGGGAACATTACAGCACCAACAACTAAGTTAGTTTCCAACCACACTTAAAAATTTAATTCGCATGATTTTTAGTTGTTCCCAACTATAATCATTTTCGCTTAATTCTTGTTGCGCTATTTGCAAGGACGAAGTTTCACAAGTTCTAAAATATTCCAAAATATCAGCTTGGTCATATTCATCCAACCATTCATCAATGGCATAATCTAAATTTAATTTAGTGCCGCTTGCTGCGATGGTCTCCATTTCTTCTAGCAAAGCATCTAATCTTAAATCTTTGTTTTTCGCAATGGTTTCTAAAGGAATTTTTTTATCTACATTTTGAATGATGTAAATTTTATTGCTAGATTTATTCGCCACCGATTTCATGATAAAATCATCTGGCTTTTCAATGTTATTTTCGGTTACATATTTGTCAATTAGTGCTACAAAAGGTTTACCGTATTTTATAGCTTTACCTTTACTTACTCCTTGACAACGATCCAACTCCTCCAATTTGGTAGGATATAAAGTTGCCATATCCTGCAATGAGTTTTCTAAAAAAATAACGAAAGGAGGAAGCCCTATTTTTTTTGCTTCTTTTTGACGAAGCTCTTTCAGCATTTCAAAAAGTGTTTCATCGGCTGCAGCGCCCACATTAGCTTCGGTTTCTGCATCCTCATCATCCATGTTAGTGTCGTCAAACACATTGTTTAAGGTAATTTTAAAGCCAGCAGGTTTTTTCAAAAATTTTTGTCCTTTAGGCGTCACTTTTAATAAACCATATTCTTCAATATCCTTTTGAATCATTTGTTCAAGCATTGCTTGACGTATCAAACTATTCCAAAATAAATTATCCTGTTCTTTGCCAATTCCAAATACATTTAATTTTTCATGACGATACAATCCAATTTGTGGAGTGAATTCGCCTGTTATGATTTGTACAACATATTCTGCAACAAAACGCTCATCCAATGCTTGTATGACTTGAAGCAATTGGACTAATTGAGTTTTTGCCTCTAGTTTTTCCTTAGGATGTAAACAGTTATCACAATTGCCGCAATTTTTATCGGCCCAATCTTCTCCAAAATAATGTAATAAACTACGACGACGACACACCCCACTTTCGGCAAAAGCTACTGTTTCATCAATTAACTGTGCCCCTACTTCACGTTCACTTAATGGTTTATCTCTTAAGAAATGTTCCAGCTTTGCTACATCCGTATGTGAGTAGTATAAAATGCAGTTGCCTTCTAACCCATCACGACCAGCTCTTCCAGTTTCTTGATAATAATTTTCAATAGACTTGGGGATATTATAATGAATGACAAAACGAATATCAGGTTTATCAATACCCATTCCAAAAGCAATAGTAGCAACAATGACCTGCACGTCTTCATTTAAAAATTGATCCTGTCTATCGGCACGCAATTTTTGATCCAAGCCTGCATGGTATGCCACTGCTTTAATATTGTTTGCCATTAATAATTCAGCTAACTCTTCGGTGGTTTTGCGATTTAAGGTGTAAATAATTCCGCTCTTGCCTTTGTGTTGTGAAATATATTTGACAATATGTTTAACCGTAACTTCTTTTTTTGTTTTGGGCTGTACTTCGTAATATAAATTTGCACGATTAAAAGAAGAAATTAAAACTTCAGGATTACGTAATGCTAAATTTTTTACAATATCACTTTGCACTTTAGGTGTCGCAGTAGCAGTCAATGCGATGATGGGAGCTTTGTCGTTAATTTCTTCCATCATTTCCTTTAACCTTCTGTATTCAGGTCTAAAATCATGTCCCCATTCAGAAATACAATGTGCTTCATCCACCGCAAAAAATGATACTTGTAAGTCACTAAAAAAATCTAAGTTTTCTTGTTTGGTTAAAGTTTCGGGAGCGACATATAATAATTTGGTTTTACCACTTAATAAATCCGCTTTTACTTCCTTGATTTGACCCTTATTTAAAGATGAGTTTAAAAAGTGAGCGACATCATCTTTTTCACTATACCCTCTCACCAAATCAACCTGATTTTTCATTAAAGCAATTAAAGGAGACACCACAATAGCACAACCAGGTAAGACCAAAGCAGGCAACTGATAACATAAGCTTTTGCCGCCCCCTGTAGGCATGATGACAAAAGTATCACGACCACTCATAATAGACATGATGGCTTTTTCCTGAGTACCTTTAAACTCGGAAAAACCAAAATGTTGCTCTAAAGCTTTCACCAAGGCAGCCTTATCCAAAGAAGAATCCTTGGAAGGTGTTTTGGGGGGTTTAGAAGTGGTTTTTTTACTCGTTGCCATTATAAAATACTTAAAATCAATCGTTTCTGTTTTACCGGGTCTATTAAGTTAACGAAAATACGCTATGATTTGTTCAATTTTGAGCCCTTTTTTTTGAAACTACTAATTTTTGGCATTTTATTAAAAATTGAGGTGTAAAGTAGATGAAACGTTAACTTTGCTGCTCCCGAAAGGGAGTCCTTAAATGGCGTCAATGACAAATAACATAAATATTTTATCAGTCGCAAAAAAGGCATTGGCCATGGAGGCCACAGCCATTCAGGAATTGGAGCCTTTTATAGATGCCTCCTTTGTGCAAATAGTGGAAGCCATCCATGCCAATACAGGTCGTTTAGTGATTAGTGGGATTGGGAAAAGTGCCATCATAGCTCAAAAAATAGTCGCTACTTTAAATTCAACAGGTAGTGCTGCTATTTACTTACACGCAGCGGATGCTATTCATGGTGATTCAGGAATGATTCACCCGCAGGATATGGTGATGGTGATTAGTAAAAGTGGAGAAAGTCCTGAAATCAAAAATTTAGTACAGCTCATACAACAATTTGGCAATCCTATCATTGGGATGGTGGGCAATACGAATAGTTACTTAGCGCAACATGCTCATCATGTTATTAATACCACTGTTACGCAAGAGGCTTGCTTGAACAATTTAGCACCTACTTCATCTACCACTGCACAAATGGTGATGGGAGATTTATTGGCGATATGCCTGATGGAATTAAATCAATTTGATGCCACGAATTTTGCAAAATTTCATCCTGGTGGTAATTTAGGAAAACGACTTACTTTAACTGCAGGAAACATTGCTCAAGTAAATGCAAAACCATCTGTACATAAAAACACCTCTATAAAAGAAGTCATCATAGACATTTCAAAAGGCAGATTGGGTGCGACGGTGGTGACAGATGAGCAATCAAATGTATTAGGTATCATTACAGATGGAGACATTCGAAGAATGCTTGAACAACATAATTCTATTCAAGATTTAAAAGCAGAAGATATTTATCATACCAACTCCATTACTATAGCCCCCCATGCATTAGCAATAGAAGCTTTAAACTTGATGGAACAAAAAGACATCAGCCAACTCATAGTTGCAGAAGGTCAAAAGTACATAGGTATGATTCATATCCATGATTTAATGAAAGAAGGGATTTTATAAAAATAAAAAACAAGTAAAGTTGTTATGCAGCATAAACATCATTACGTAGCCATCATGGCGGGAGGAATTGGGAGTAGATTTTGGCCAATGAGTCGCACTTCTTATCCAAAACAATTTTTAGACGTTTTAAATACTGGGAAAACACTCATTCAATGGACCTTTGACAGATACGCAAAATTTATTCCTACAGAAAACATATTCATTGTCACTTCAGAAGAATATGTAGATATTGTCAAACAACAATTACCACAAATTCCAGTTCAAAATATTTTAGCAGAGCCAAGTAAAAAAAATACAGCACCTTGTATTGCTTATATTTCTTTTAAGTTAGCACAACTGGATCCTGAAGCAACTTTTATTGTAGCTCCTAGCGATCATTTAATTTTAGAAGAAGCTAATTTTGAAAAAATTACTATACAAGCACTTGACTTTGTAAACAATATTAAAGCATTAGTAACATTAGGTATTAAACCCACACATCCCAACACCGGATATGGTTACATTCAATTTGAAGGTTTAGAAGTAGCAAATGGAGTTTATAAAGTAAAAACATTTACTGAAAAACCAACTTTAGAAATTGCAGAGTCCTTTTTATCCAGTGGAGACTTTTTATGGAATGCAGGTATTTTTGCTTGGAAAGTGTCTACCATATTAGCTGCTTTTGAAAAATATCAGCCTGAGATGTATGAATTGTTTGATCAAGAAAAAAACGCATTCAATACGGATCAAGAACATAAAGCAATTCAAAAAATTTATCCTCAGTGTACCAATGTTTCTATTGACATTGCCATTATGGAAAAAGCATCCAATGTGTTTGTCATTCCATCAAGTTTTGGTTGGAGTGATTTAGGAACCTGGAATAGTGCCTATGACAATATGGAAAAAGATTATTTTGGAAACGCTGTAGCTTCGGATAATGTCATTGTCATTGATGCCACTAAATGTATGGTGAATGCTCCTAAGGATAAATTAGTGGTTTTACAAGGATTAGATGATTTTATTATAGTGGATACGAAGGATGTTTTACTTATTTGTAGTAAGGAAAAAGAACAATCCATTAAAGAATATGTAGCAGAGGTGAAGAGACATAAGGGAGACAAATACATCTAAGGTTTGGGTAAATATCCTATCTTAGATAACATCAATCAAATTGCACAGTTAAATTACCCCTAAATGGCAACTATTATTAGCGGAACAGGAAGTTACATTCCAAATATTGTTATTACCAATGAATCATTTATTGACCATACTTTTTATGGTGAAGATGGCCAATTAATTGCCACCCCCAATGCCGAGATAGTAGAGAAATTCAAAGACATTACAGGGATTTACGAAAGAAGATACGCCCCTGAAAATTTAAACACTTCCGAATTAGCCACCAAAGCGGCGGAATTGGCAATTCAAGATGCAGGCATTGATCCTGAAACCATCGATCAAATCATATTTGCGCATAATTTTGGAAACGTCATTCAAGGAACGATACAAACAGATACTATTCCTGCTTTAGCATCCCGTGTGAAACATCAATTAGGAATAAAAAATCCAAATTGTGTGGCTTATGATATTTTATTTGGTTGTCCAGGATGGATACAAGGAGTGATTCAAGCTGATTCTTTTATCAAATCGGGTATGGCCAAAAGATGTTTGGTTATAGGGGCCGAAACTTTAAGCCGAGTTGTAGACGCACACGATCGTGATAGTATGATATTTAGTGATGGAGCAGGTGCATGCATTGTGGAAGAAGCCCCTGCAGGATCCCAGAGCGGAATTTTAGCAGCCAGTGTTCAAAGCCATTGTGTGGATGAAACTTATTATTTATACTTAGGAAAGTCCTATCATCCTGATGGTGAAGAAGATACTAGATATATTAAAATGAAAGGTCGTAAAGTATATGAATACGCTATTAAAAACGTACCCATTGCTATGAAAGAATGTATTGAGAAAGCTGGCGTAGATATACATGATGTAAAAAAATTCTTCTTGCATCAAGCCAATGAAAAAATGGATGAAGGATTTATAAAAGCACTTTATAAGTTATACCATATTCGAACTGCACCAGAACATATTATGCCAATGAGCATTCATGAATTAGGGAATAGTTCGGTTGCTACAATTCCAACTTTATATGATATGGTGAAAAAAGGTAAATACAAGGAGCATGTATTACACCAAGGAGATGTTGTTATTTTCGCTTCTGTTGGAGCAGGAATGAATATAAATGCAATTTGTTATAGAGTATAACGAGCATTAATAGCCTCTTACATTTTTACCTTCTATATAGTTTACAAAAGCTTTATTGCAAACTTTGTTACCCCCTGGTGTAGGGTAATTACCAGTGAAATACCAATCGCCTGTATTAGTGGGACAACACTCATGTAAATCTTCTATGGTCTGATAAATTACTTCCACAGGAATGGTTGAATTTTCGGGCGTAATTAATGCTGCAATTTTATCTGAAATTTCTTCAGGTGTAAAAGGCTTATATAATTGACGTACTACATTTTCGGTATGCAACTCACCTGCAGCATCTAATTGTTTTATTCTTTGATAGGTTTCATCAATGACGTTTTCCATGCCTTTTTCTTTTAATAAAGCTATGGCAGCACGAAAAGCAATAAAATCACCCATTTTACTCATATCTATTCCATAACAATCAGGATATCTAATTTGTGGTGCAGATGATACTACAATAATTTTTTTAGGAGAAAGTCTTGACAACATTCTAATAATACTTTCCTTAAGGGTAGTGCCACGAACAATACTATCATCAATAACAACTAAAGTGTCTTCATCCTTACGAACAGTACCATAAGTTATATCGTAAACATGTTGCACCATTTCGTTGCGATTTGCATCCTCGGTGATAAAGGTTCTTAATTTAACATCCTTAATGGCAATCTTTTCTTGTCTTATTTTACGATTTACCATTTGTTCCAACTTCTCCTCATCAATATCATTTCCCCAACTTAAAATTCTTTCTACCTTAATTTTATTCAAGTATTCTTCCATTCCTTTTACCAATCCAAAAAATGCTACTTCAGCAGTATTAGGAATGTAGGAGAAGATGGTATTTTTTAAATCTTTTTCTATGCGATCCAATACACGAACGCTTAAATGGTTGCCTAGAGCAATACGTTCGCGATAAATTTTTTCATCACTGCCTCTTGAAAAATAAATACGCTCAAAAGAACATGCTCTTCTTTCTTTAGGTGCTATAATTTGTTCCACACTATATTTACCAGTATCGTCCACTACTAAAGCGCAGCCTGGCATTAATTCCAACACTTCATTTTCGGCCACATTAAAAGTTGTTCTAATAGCAGCGCGTTCACTAGCTGCAACTATCACTTCATCATCAATGTAATAATATGCAGGGCGAATTCCATTAGCATCACGCATAATAAAACTATACCCATTACCTACTAAGCCGCCCACTGTGAAACCTCCATCAAATAATGGTACCGCTTTTTTAAGCACATTAATGATATTGGGATTATTGGGGTTTAATTTTTCTTCTTCCTCCAAAAAATAGTGAACTACTTCCATCATCGCAGCCAAATCACTTTCTTTTTCAAAAGTGCCAGGTTGCATATTAATATGTTGATATAGCTCGTCGGTATTGACTAAATTAAAATTACCCGCTAATGCTAAATTTTTTCCAGGGACCAAATTGCGTTTGATAAAAGGATGACAAAATTCAACATTATTTTTACCCTGGGTACCATAACGTAAATGTCCTAATAAAATTTCCCCCATAAAAGGCAAATGACCTTTCATTAAACCTGGATGCTTGGAAATATCTGGCTGAAATTTTTCCAACTCTTGAATTTCTAATCCAATTTTGTAAAATAAATCGGCAATAGGTTGTTGTGCATTACTACGAAGTCGATATAAAAAAGGATTACCTGGTTCGATGTTTAATTTTAAAGTGGCTAATCCTGCTCCATCCTGCCCACGATTATGTTGTTTTTCCATTAACAAGTATAATTTGTTAAGGCCGTAGGTTACTGATCCTCTTTTTTGAAGATAATAAGAAAGTGGTTTTCTTAAACGAATGTAAGCAAGGCCACATTCGTGTTTGATGTCATCGCTCATGATGGAGTATTAATACACTTTTTCGGTAACTATTGCGTCAGCTGCTTTTTTCCAATCAGTCAATTCCACACATCCATTATATTCTGGATCTACGAAAATATAATAATTGGGAATATGCTCCTTAAACCAGCTTTCTAATTGTTTCGTCTTTTTTTCCTCTAAGGCTCTTTGTGAGACACGATTGTAGTCTTCTTTCAAATTTTCCTTATGAGGTTCGGTTCTTTCTTTGAAATAAATGATACGAACAGTTTTACGACCGCGATCATCATTGTATACTTGAGGACTTGAAATTTCACCTGGTTTTAAATTTTTCATTAAAACCACCATATCCTTATCCAATTGATCAATGTTTACATAACTAGATCCATCTGCTCCTGTAATAGAACCACCGCTAAACTTGCTGGCATCGTCATCGCTATATTTATTAACTGCTTCTCCAAAAGACATTTTATTGGCAAGTACTTCCTTACGAATGCTATCTAATAAATGTTTGGTGTCATTAATTTCATCGTTGGTGATAGGTGGAATTCTTAAGATATGTTTAACCACTGCATCATCACCCGAACGTGATACTAATTGGATAATATGATACCCAAATTTAGATTTAATAGGTGCCGAAATTTGACCTTCTTTTAAACGGAATGAACCCGCCATAAATGCAGGATCCCAAGTTTTTTCGTTTCTGTTGATATTAAATTGACCTAGGTTTTCTTTAGCACTTGGATCCTCTGAATATAATTTTACCAATTGATCAAACTTATTAATGCCTGTTTCAATTTGATGACGATAATCCATTAATTGCTTGATGACATATTCTTCAATGTCTCGATTTGCTTTGGGATGTATTATAATTTCGGCAATGTTTACTTCGCTTTCATATAAAGGCAAGCTGTCTTTAGGAATTTTGTTATAAAAGGCACGCACTTCAAAAGGAGTAATCTTTACTTTATCTACAATTTTGGATTGCATTTCTGCAGCCAACTTTTGCTCTTTAATCATTGTACGGAAATCTTCCTTCAATTGTTGAATACTACGACCCGCTACTTCTTCTAACACTTCTTTAGATCCAAATTGTTGTAAAAAACTTCTAATACGCGTATCAATTGCATTTTCAACTTCTTCTTCGGTTACTAAAATGGAATCCTTTTCGGCTTGTAAAACCAAGGCCTTACGGATCATTTGTTGTTCCACAACTTGGCATAAGGTGGGTAAAGTGACATTTTCTTGGCCTTGCGCTTGTCTTTTTAAATCTAACAGGGCATTCTCTACATCCGATTTTAAAATAAATTTATCTCCAACGGTACCCACAATTTTGTCGGCTAATACTTTTTTTGTTTGCGCTATCGAACTTATAGATAAGCCTACAAAAAGAAAACAAACAACAAGTTTAACTAGTTTCATCAATATTTTTATTAATGTTCAAAGGTCTGATAGATGGGTGGTATACCCAACTATCAAATCTTAATTATTTTATAAAGTACGCTTTACTTCTTCCTCTTCAAATGCTTCTACGATATCACCTACTTTTAAGTCAATAAAGTTTTTGATCGTCAAGCCGCATTCCATATTTGAAACCACGTCTTTCACGTCGTCCTTAAAGCGTTTCAAGCTTCCTAATTCGGCAGCCTGACCTTCCCCTTTAGGATATTCTACGATACCATCACGAATGATACGTATTTTACTGTTACGACTTAATTTACCATCCAATACAAAACAACCAGCAACAGTGGCTTTATCAAATTTGTACACTTCGCGTACTTCCACATTCGCTGTAATTTTTTCTTGGATCTTAGGCTCTAACATACCTTCCATAGCGCTCTTAATTTCATCAATAGCGTTGTAGATAATAGAGTATAATTTAATTTCCACTCCTTCATTTTCCGCTAACTTATTTGCTTGCATAGAAGGACGAACGTTAAATCCAATAATAATCGCATCAGAAGCTGCAGACAACAATACATCTGATTCAGAAATTTGTCCTACTCCTTTTAAAACAACTCTAACTGCAATTTCTTCGGTAGAAAGTTTTTGTAAAGAATCACTTAAGGCTTCTACAGAACCATCCACATCCCCTTTGATGATAATATTCAATTCCTTAAAGTTTCCTAATGCTAAACGACGACCAATTTCATCTAAAGTAATATGTTTTCTAGTTCTTAAACCTTGTTCTCTTAATAATTGAGCACGTTTAGTAGCTAATTCTTTGGCTTCCGATTCGTCTTCAAATACTTTGAATTTTTCACCTGCTTGAGGTGCTCCATTTAATCCTAATATCACCACAGGTGTAGATGGAGGTGCTGTTTCAATACGTTGATTACGCTCATTGAACATCGCTTTGACTCTTCCATAAAACTGACCTGATAAAATTAAATCTCCTTGGCGTAAAGTTCCATTTTGAACCAAGATGGTTGCTACATATCCACGTCCTTTATCTAAAGAGGCTTCAATAATAGTTCCAGTTGCTTCACGATTTGGATTGGCTTTTAAATCTAGAATTTCAGATTCCAATAATACTTTTTCTAATAAAGCATCTACATTTAAACCTTGCTTAGCAGACAATTCTTGGTTTTGGAATTTACCACCCCAAGCCTCTACTAAAATATTCATTTGAGAAAGTTGCTCATATATTTTTTGTGGATTGGCACCATCCTTATCAATTTTATTCACCGCAAAAATCATAGGAACACTTGCAGCTTGAGAGTGACTGATGGCTTCTCTAGTTTGAGGCATCACAGCATCGTCTGCAGCGACAACTATAATAGAGATATCAGTTACTTTAGCACCACGCGCACGCATCGCAGTAAAGGCTTCGTGACCCGGCGTATCTAAGAAAGTAATTGCTTTACCATTTGGCAAGGTCACTTCATAGGCACCAATATGTTGCGTGATACCTCCTGCTTCCCCTGCTACTACATTGGCATTACGTATATAATCTAGTAAAGAAGTTTTACCATGATCTACGTGACCCATAATAGTTACAATAGGAGGACGTTCAACCAAATTCGCTTGATCTTCTAATTCTTCTTCTTCATCCATTTCATCGGCTTCTTCCAATCCTACAAATTCAACTTCAAAGCCAAATTCGCTTGCAACTAATTCAATTACTTCCGCATCTAAACGTTGGTTAATGGAAACCATGATGCCCAAGTTCATACACTTACTAATGATATCAGCAAAACTTACATCCATTAAACTAGATAACTCACTCACTGTCACAAACTCGGTGACTTGTAATTTATTGTTTTCTAGATTTTCATTTTGTTCGTTTTCCGCTGCTTCTTCGCGTTTAGCACGACGATATTTTGATTTCAATGATTTACCTCTTCCACCCGCGCCAGATAATTTTGCTTGGGTTTCTTTGATTTTATCTTGAATCGCTTTTTGATCAATTTCTTTTTGTTCGGCGGTTTGTGGTGCATATTTATTATTGCGCCCCCCTGCTCCCGGACGATTTCCACCTGGACGATTTCCACCTTGTTGTCCTGGGCGATTGCCTCCTTGTTGGTTTCCACCTGGACGATTTCCTCCCCCTTGTTGACCTCCTTGTTGAGGTTGATTTGGTCGGTTTCCGCCACCTTGCACTGGAATACGTTTACGAACACGTTTTTCCTCTTGACTCATTGGTTTAGGACGCGTATCACTATTCATAGGTAAATCAATTTTACCCATAATTTTTGGACCTTCTAAACGAGTTGCTTGAATATTCTCAATTTTTCCATGCACATTTTCGGGCGCGATCGAATGATCTACTGGAGGTTCTACTGGTTTGTCTTCTGCTTTTGTTGCTTTCTTTTTTGGAGCAGCTGGAGCAGGAGTTTCAGCTTTAGGTTCTTCCGCTTTTTTAGTTCCTTTTTTAGGACGAGTTGAAGAATCAATTTGAGATAAATCTATTTTATCTACTACTTTAGGTGCTTCTACTTCAGGCGCCTTTATATTAACAGGAGCTTCTTCAGCAACTGGTGCCGCTTTGGTAACTGGAGCTGCAGCTTCTACAGCAGGTGTTTCAACCACTGGCTTTTTAGCAGCAGGTGCCGCTTTTTTTGCGGTTTCCTCTTCTTTTTTGCCTTTATCTGCAATAGCATTCTTTGGCAATTCAACATGATCTGCTTTATCTCTAGCGACCTTATCACTTTGGAATTCGGCTTGTAGAGAATAATACTGATCCTCTGTTAATTTAGCTGCTGGCTTAAGGTCATCCTTAGGATAACCTTTTTTTACTAGGAATTCAATCAGGGTATCCTGACCGATGTTAAATTCCTTAGCAGCTGCTAGCAGTCTTGGTAGTTTCAATTCTGACATTCTGTTATTTTTTGTCCCGAATCATCTGTTGGATGTATCGGAACGAGTCACCTAATACAAATATACTTTCAAAAATCAAGGTTATTCACCTTTATCAAACTCTTCTTGTAAGATTCTTCTCACGTCTGCGATTGTCTCTTTTTCTAAATCCGTTCTGCGTTCTAATTCCTCTGGACTTAACTTGATGACACTGCGGGCAGTATCACAACCCACACGCTTAAATTCGTCAATAATCCAAGTTTCAATTTCATCGCTAAATTCATCTAAGTCAATATCAAATTCATCCACCATTTCTTCATCTTCGCGGTACACATCTAATTCGTATCCGGTTAATTCGGAAGCTAATTTAATATTTACACCACGACGACCAATCGCTAAAGAAACTTGATCTGCTTTTAAATAAACTTCAACACGTTTGGTATCATTATCAATGTTCATGTAGCTAATTTTTGCTGGCGTCAAGGAACGTTGAATTAATAACTGCGTGTTAGTGGTATAGTTAATAACATCGATGTTTTCATTTTTCAATTCTCTAACAATTCCATGAATACGACTTCCTTTCATACCCACACAAGCACCCACTGGATCAATACGATCATCAAAAGATTCCACTGCAACTTTAGCGCGTTCTCCTGGTTCACGAACAATTTTTTTGATAGTGATTAAACCGTCAAAAATTTCAGGTACTTCAATTTCTAACAACTTCGCAAGGAATAAAGGACTGGTTCTAGATAAAATAATAACTGGTGAATTATTTTTCATATCCACTCTTGCTACTACTGCACGAATATTCTCTCCTTTTTTGAAAAAGTCCTGTGGAATTTGTTCTGTCTTAGGAAGAATTAATTCATTTCCTTCTTCATCTAATAATAAAACTTCTTTTTTCCATACTTGATAAATTTCAGCATTGATGATATCGCCAATTCTATCAGAATATTTTTTAACTAAAACATTTTTCTTTAAATCATTAATACGAGAAGCTAAAGTTTGTTTAGCAGCTAAAATAGCACGACGACCAAAATCAAGAATATCTACCTCCTCATATAAGTCCTCACCTATCTCAAAGTCAGGCTCAATAGTGATTGCGTAAGAGTAAGAAACTTCTTCCAATGGGTTATCTACATCGTCATCTGGACGAATTTGGCGACGACGAATAATCTCAAGGTCACCTTTTTCGGCATTTACAATGACATCGAAGTTTTCATCACTGCCATATTTTTTTCTGATCAAAGTTTTGAAAACATCTTCCACTACTTTCATCATCGTAGGACGATCAATATTTTCAGCGTCTTTAAACTCCTGAAATGCGTCGATCAAATTTATACTTGCCATAACATACTTTTTTTTCAAGCACTGCTTGATGATTTGTTAAAATTGTATTTGAACTATTGTTGATTTTATATTTTCAAACGGTATAAGCAGTTGTTGTTGCACTGCTTTTTTTCCTTTGCCTTCGGTCCACTCAATTAAAATATCCGCTTCCGCTACAGTGAGTAAAATGCCTTCTTTCACCACTCCATCCAACAAAGTAACTTGTACTTTTCTACCCACATTTTTGTTGTATTGTCGCTTCAGCAACAAAGGCTCGTCTACACCCGGTGATGAAACTTCTAATGAAAAATCACCCTCAGGAAACCATGCTTCTTCTTCTATCGCCTTATATAATTTGCGATTAAAAAAAGTACATTTCTCAATTGGCAAACCTTGATCCCCATCCAAAAACACTTTAATATTATTGGTAGGCTTGATTTTAATTTGCACAATAAAATAGCTTGACTCCTCTTCTAAAAAAGATTCAATGACTGCTTTTACTTTATCAATTAATAGGTTTGGTTCCATAGTAAAAAAAGAAGAAGGGAACGATTTCGTTCCCTTCGATAGCTTTTACACTGGTCCAAAGGTAATAAATAGGGATGAAATAACCATAAAATAATAGAATAGCCCTTATTTTTGTAATATGAGCAAGTTGATTTTTTACGGTTTAATGATCTATTTCCTTTACAAACTGATCTTCAATATTGTTGTTCCAGTAAGCGATGGCATTAAAAATGTAAGGCAGAATATGGAACAAAGACAATCCTCTTCTACAACTCCTAATGCTTCATCTACTCCCCCTAAAAAGGAGACCCCAAAAGACGAAGAATACATTGATTTTGAGGAAGTTAAGTAATATTCACGCTTGCATAAACTCCAATAAAAGCTTACAAGTAATCAAAAATACATTGATGTATTTTCATACATTCTGTTAAATGTATAGTAGACATACCCAAGGAAGCTGCCGCTTCCACATTTGGCTTGTTATCATCAATAAATAAAGTCTCAGAAGCCATAAGTGATTCATTTTCAAGTATTTGAGCAAAAGATGCAGGATCTGGTTTGCGCATCCCTAATTCATGTGAAAAATATGCTTTCTTAAAAATACTTTGAAAGGGGACATCCGCTACTTCTCTTTCAAATTCGGGTATAAAATGGTCAAAATGTATTTGATTGGTATTGGAAAACAAATAAATATTGTATGCTCGGTCATTTTCTAATATCCAATTGATAGCCGCTTTTCGATAACCCATTAATAGTGAATTCCATGCAGTTGTAATTTGTAATGGGCTTAACACTACTGGAGAAATTTTATTAAAGCCTTCAAAAAATTGTGTCTGATTTATGGTGCCCTTTTCTAGTTCAAAAAATAAGGGATCTGATTGATTTAAAGTAAAATAGGTTTCAAAATGAGGAATCCCCAATTCCTCAAAGGATTGGTACATTTTTGTAAAATCAATGTCATATAATACATTACCTAAATCAAAAATTATATTTTTAACTTTATTCATAAATCAATGTTGAAATCAAATCCAAATGAGTAAAAAAGGAAAAAGTCGAAGTCAAAAAATGTATGATAAAGAATTTGGAAATCATATATTATTGTTTAATAAGCTTACCGTTAGCAGGACTAAAGGTAAATCTTATTCATCTTATATAGCGTTTAGTCTATTTAATTCATAAAATAATTTAAAAAAATATTGAATGTCACAGCAATTAGCGCATATAAGTTTAGTAGTAAGAGACTATGATGAAGCGATACAATATTATACTCAGGTTTTGGGATTTAAATTAATAGAAGACACAAAATTGTCTGATGTTAAAAGATGGGTAATCGTAGAACCCAATGGCAGCATGGGTGGATGTCAATTATTATTGGCAAAGGCAGCTACTCCCGAACAAGAAAAACATATTGGGAATCAAACTGGAGGAAGGGTATTTTTATTTTTATTTACGGATGATTTTGAAAGAGATTATCAAAATTATATTGCTAAAGGCGTCCTATTCACAATAGCTCCTCATACCGAAGAATATGGCACGGTTGCCGTATTTAAAGATTTATATGGAAATCTTTGGGATTTAATTCAGCCAAATAAAAAGTAAAACCCAAAAAATATTTTTATAAAGGAAGTGCAGTTGTGACTTTTATTTCATCCATCACAAATAAACTATTAATGTGAGCCACCATGGGGAGTACTGCTAATTTTTCTTGATAAAACTGATTATATGTTTCTACGTCCTTGGTTACTAATTTTAAATAATAGTCAAAGCTACCCGACACTAAACTACAGGATATAATTTCGGGAAATTGAGCAATGGTTTTTTCAAATTCAGAAAAATGACTTTTAGTTTGTTTATCTAAAGTCACCTGACAATGCACTACCAATCCAAGTTCTAATTTTTTTCGATCCAATAATGCCACATATTGTTGGATATAACCTTCGTTTTCTAATCTTTTAACACGATCATGCGTAGGACTTAAGGAAAGATTAACCTGCTTACTGATGTCTTTTAGGGTTACTAAAGCATTTGTTTGTAACAATTTTAAGATGGATCGATCAATATTGTCTATGGCCATAACGAAATAATTTCTGTAAAAAGTTATTTTTGAACTCTAAACTACCAATTATTTGTTTAAAATATCTTTTTTACCATATTTTTTACTGAATTTTTATATAAATAAAAGAATATTTCCTTTTGAGTGATATTTGTACAGAAATAAAAACAAATATTATGATCATTGGAGTTCCTAAAGAAATTAAGATACAAGAGTACCGAGTAGGTCTTACTCCAGAAGGAGTAGATGCTTTAAGCAGACAAGGACATACCATTTATGTAGAAACGCAAGCAGGTGCAGGTTCTGGTTTTTCGGACGATGCCTATAAAAATGCTGGTGCAAGTATTTTAGCGACTGCAAAAGAAGTATATGAAATTGCCGAAATGATTGTAAAAGTGAAAGAGCCTTTGGCAGTAGAATATCCTTTAATAAAATCAGGTCAAATTTTATTCACCTATTTCCATTTTGCAGCGTCTAAGGAACTAACCGATGCCATGATGAAATCTCATGCAGTTTGTATTGCATATGAAACTGTTGAATTGCCTGATGGTTCACTGCCATTATTGGTTCCTATGTCGGAAGTGGCAGGTAGAATGGCTGTGAATGTGGGAGCTTATTATTTAGGTAAGCCATTTGGTGGTAAAGGAAAATTATTAGGTGGTGTTCCAGGGGTGAAGCCAGCCGAAGTATTAATTATAGGAGGGGGAATTGTAGGAACACAAGCTGCGAAGATGGCTGCTGGTTTAGGTGCCAATGTCACTATCATGGATACCAATTTAACACGATTAAGATATTTATCAGATGTGATGCCTGCCAATGTAGTCACTCAATATTCTACCGTTTTAGCAATTCGCGAAAAATTACCACATACCGATTTAGTCATTGGTGCAGTATTATTACATGGAGCTAAAGCACCTCACTTAATAAAGAAGGAAGATTTAAAAACCATGGAAGCAGGTTCGGTTGTGGTGGATGTTGCAGTTGATCAAGGTGGATGTATTGAAACTTGTCGTCCAACTACACATGAAAATCCGGTGTATGTGGAAGAAAATGTATTGCACTATTGTGTAGCAAATATGCCAGGTGCCGTTCCACAAACATCTACACGTGCATTAACACAAGCTACTTTACCTTATGCAATGTCTATAGCAAACAAAGGTTGGGAAAAAGCATGTGCCGAAAATCCAGCTTTAGCAAAAGGGTTAAATATTCGTGCGGGAAAAATTTTGCACAAAGGGGTATCAGAAGCGTTTAATGGATAATTGATTTTTGGTGATAAAAAAAACAAAAGCCACTTCGAAATATCGGGGTGGCTTTTTTAATACACTTCTTTTACATATAATTTTTTATTCACTTTAAAACCGCGTTTGGTATAAAAATTTTGATTCAGAGTAGAGTTGATATAACAACTTACATGTAATTTAAATACTTTTTTTGCAATAGTAAATTGCTCAATGGCTTGGTATAAAAATTCAGCAGCATGCAATTTTCTATATTTTGGCAATACAAATAATGTTTGGATTTCTATAAAAGGAAATTTATCTAGAAAAGTTTGTCTGTATTGCAATACAGCACCCCCGGCTACTTTTTTTTCTTCATCTTCAAGTATCAAAAAAAAATATTCTTTGTTTTTTATTTTTTGCTTATAAAATTCATCAAATTCCATCATATTCCAAGGCTTTGTCAATTGCATGCTAATGGCATCCTGAAAATGCATTACATCATTCAACTGAGCTTTTCGAATATTAAAATGAGGAACTCGATTCATATTGCTAAAATGAGATTTAGTATTTGGTAATATAAATATCACTTGTTATTATAATCAAAATGTTAAGCAATCATGAACAAATTGTTAAGTGTTATGATAGAAGAGTTTGGAAAAAAAAGGCTGGCTTCTTCAGAAGCCAGCCTTTTAATATTGTCAAACTATATTTTAGTAATTAAATCTAGCCCAACCTTTCCACCAAGTTGCATCTTCACCATTTAAACCCACAGCACCTCTAAAAGTAACTGGTTTAATGAATGCATTTTGTAATTTTGAATCCGTAAAACTTCCGTTACTTGCATAGTTAAAGTTAGCAGCAACGCCTACAGGTAAGTTCGCTGCAGTTGGAGCTGCGGTACCTGCATAAGGTGTTGGATCAAATAATGTATAATTAAACGGCTGAATTAATTTTGCATCAACCGCATTGGTTGTAATAGCATTACCATAACTAGGAGTTGAAACCCATGCTAACATACTTGCTGCTGTTGCACCTGTAGGAGCAGAAGAACTTGCTGTATAAGCAACATTCACTGTGTTTCCTGCAAAAGTATTATTCTTGAAGCGAATAGTACTATCAGCAATATTTAAATCAGTTGGAGATCCTAAACCAGCATCAATTAACAATGCAGTTGGCCATCCTAAGAAAACTGAATTTT
>JAFMJX010000215.1 GCA_017853235.1 Chitinophagaceae bacterium
TATCTTGAGCCACTTCATGCAGTCGCAGTGAAACAAAGAGTAATTGTAAATAACAATACAGGAATTATTTTAAATTTTGTACCCATAAAAGGTGAACCAATTTTAAATGCAATTCAATTAAAAAAGATTTATTAAAAAGCTCATTTGCATCCTAATCAAATTAAAATAATGACCTGATGAAAAATAATAAAGAAGTAGTAGTTTTAATTGGAGCAGGCGATAGTAAAAATTATGTTTCTTGGTTAATTAAATCGTTATAAAATTATTTGTTAAAAAATGTTTATGCTGATAAAACCAAAATGAAAGAAAAAACAACCTCATCAAATTTAAAATGGACAGTTGTTAGACCAGGAAGACTTTTTATAAAGGAAGCAAAAAATCAAACAGAATTAAAAAAATATATTGGCTTATCTGAAAAATAGGATAAAAAATCACATAAAAAAATATGAGAGATTTAAAAGCCGGATTTTTTATCAAAAGTACTTCAGCCTTGAATGGCAGTTTCTTCGAGAAAACAACTATACTAATTGTTAAACACAATGAAGAAGGCAGCTTAGGTTTTATAATTAATAAATCTTTTGGAAAATCGCTACATGAACTTATTGAATTCAATTATTCAAAACCATTCCCGCTTTTGGATGGCGGTCCTGTTGATAGAGAACACCTATTTGTATTGCACAAACGACCTGATATCATTGAAGGCGGTGAACTCGTAACCAATGATTACTATTTGGGGGGAAATATGGTGCAAGTAATCGAAGCAATTAATACAAATAAAGCCAATAAAGATGAAATTCTAATCTTTATTGGCTATTGCGGTTGGGATCTTGGAGAATTAAAAGCGGAATTGGAAGAAGGAAGCTGGACAATAAGTGATACATAAAAACAACCCAAAACAAAATTGAATGTTGTGATTTTAGACAACCTAAAGCTATAAATTAATCTAGCTAAACCTTTTTTAAAACAGTTAATGATTATTTTATTTTTTAAAAGCTTTTAATTTTTCGGCAACACCATCATAATATTCTTGAGTTACCTTATCAGTCCATATCGTTGGTTTAGACCCATCATATAGGGCCAAATAGGTCACTAAGTTTTCTTTACTTGATGTATGCCAATGTTCAACATCCTTTGCACATCTTACTACATCTCCTTTTTTTATTATAATAGCATCTTTCCCTTTTTCTTGATAGTAACCTTCGCCATCTATAATAATTAGCACTTGAACGGTTGAATGTTTATGCCAATCTAAGGTTGAGTTTTTTAAAAATGTTGCTTTGGTAATATTATAGTTCAATTCACTATCACCTTGAAGCACACTACTTAAAAATGCCTCCCCTATATAATGTGTATTAGGTGCTTTTGGACCATCTTGCAAAAAAGAAGTTACTACATATGGAGCATTTTGTGTAAATCCAAAAAATGGTGTGAAAACAAGTAAAAAAAGCGTTATTTTTTTCATTTTAATGATTTTAATAAAATTAACCAATTTTGAAGAAATAGATACTCATTATTTGGCAAAAAAGTAACATTCATGCTTCCTACAAATGAGAAGCAGAAAAGATTTTTAAGTTAAATATGAGTCTACTCTAAAATTTACTTGACCACCATACCCACAATATTAAAATAGGTTGTCCTATAAATAAACGCACATAGGATAATATTGGTGTAATTGTGAATGATCCTAAAGTAAAAGTTCCTTTTTGAATAAAATAAATATGTGCTGGTATAAATGCAATTAACAGAATTATAATACCCTTTACACCTATTGCGCGAGTAGTTTTGGGTATTAATAGTAGTGCTAATATTATTTCAGCTAGACCAGAAATTATATTTATCTGATTAGCCCAAGCAGCTAAATAAGGCGGAATGATTGGAAAATAAAAAGAAGGATTAGCAAAGTGATTATACCCTGCAAAAAGGTAGAAGAAAATTAGAAAAAAGAACAGTATTTGTTTTATAATTTTTATTTGCATCTTTAAATGAGTTTTATTTATTTTTAAATAAATTAGAAAATGGAAATAAAGAAGGCGTTTTGTTTATATATTTTTGATAGTTCTCTAAATGCCCCCACTTCTCCATTCCTGAGATTTCTAAAATTCTAACACCACTAACATAAACAAGTAACAAATATGTAAATAGAGGAGAGATTAAAGTGATATACTGCCAACCTGATAAGGAAGAAAAGGACATAATAGAAATGCCCAACCATAATTTAATCTCACCAAAGTAATTTGGGTGTCTTGAGTATGACCAGAGCCCATGACTGATAAATTGATCCTTGTTTTCATGATTTTTACGGAATGTAGACTTTTGCCAATCGGCGATTATCTCCACTATTAATCCAAAAATAAAGACAGCCATACCACCATAAAAATAACCATTATGTATTACCCCATTTTTGCTAGCAATGGCTGTTAAGGCACACATTGAACATATAGAAACCCACATTCCTTGCAAAGTCCATGTCATGAAGAACCTTGTTGGCGAGGGTTTAATGTGTTTAAACCTTTTATCTTCTCCTGCTTTATGAATTCTAGTAAATAAGAAACTACCTAAACGAATTGCCCAAAGTATAATACAAGAAGCTAGTAGGATGCTTCCAATATTGACATCCATTAAAATATAGCTTTGAAAGCTTACATAACTGACAATGGTAATATAAGTTACACTTCCCGTTAGGTCGTAAAACTTTTCTGTTTGAAAATAAAAAGCGGGTATAAATAAAATCCATTGAATAAGAAAAGCAATGAATACAGCTTGTTGAATAATTTGAAGACCTGTTAAAAGTGCCATACTATAGGCAATAGAAAAGGCAATAAATGAAAATAATAGATTAAGTAGAGCTTGCTTCATATGATATTGATTATTTCTATTGAATAAATTTATAAATAATAAATAAAATCAAATACACAGCTAAATATATTCGATAGTAATTTCTAATTTTGAGATACTCTTTATTTTCTGGATACATATTACCCAATAAACCAATGATTTCTTTTTTGAAAAGGGGTTTAATATTTATTTTCCAATCATCGGTTTGGTAAACAATTTTTCTAAACTTACTTCTAAAATAAGTACTGGGAATACTCCAAATTAGTAAAACAAGCAATATTAGCTGTATGAATGTCATAAATAAAGATATAATTATTTAGACCCATTTTGACCCAATCTTATCCTCATTTATAAAAGGCCTTACAATTAAACATAATTCCTTGATTTTCATCTTGCACAACAGGGATTTCTGCTCAGTAGCTCAGGATTTATTTTGCCATAGTAAGAGTAGTAAACTA
>JAFMJX010000216.1 GCA_017853235.1 Chitinophagaceae bacterium
TATACAGCAATGGTTTTGTCTTCGGTTGGATTCATTCCCAATCCATATGCCAAACTTGCTGCAGTGGGTTCATTGATGATTCTTAATACATCTAACCCCGCTAGCTTTCCAGCATCACGTGTCGCTTGACGTTGTGTATCATTAAAATAGGCAGGGACTGTAATCACTGCTTTTGTAACCGGTGTTTTTAAAATATGTTCTGCTCTTTTTTTTAATTCACTTAATATGAATGAGGACAAATCAATAGGAGAATAAAATTGATTCCCCACTTGCACTTTCACCAAACTATCTCTGTTGTCATCAATAATTTTGTAAGCGAAAAAATCCTGATGTTCCCGAATATCTTTATAACTCTTCCCCATTAATCGCTTTGCGCTAAAAATGGTGTTTTGCGGATCTGTTTCTAAATAAGGTTTTGCTTGTGTTCCTACTTCAGCATTTCCAAAAGCATCAAAATGTACAATACTTGGAACCATACTGCTCCCGTCAAACTCCTTTAATGCAGTAGGTTGTTTGGTATCTGGGTGAATGATGGCCACTAAACTATTGGTAGTTCCTAAATCAATCCCTACAATAATTTCAGTTTGTTGTAAACTTCCTGTTGCAATATTTATACCAATTTTAGCCATTTAAAAAATTTTACAAATGTACAGCCACTTGTCGCTTCATATCTTGCGAATTTAGGAATGATTTATGCTGCTGTATGAATCAATTCGGTTTTGGAAAAAGTATCATGTAAGGGCTTATCGTTCCAAGCTAAACCAAACATAGAAAACAATGTGGTACGCACGGTTGCTCTAATAAAAAACTGTCCAATATTGGGTCGTTTCCCATTATAAGAAATCACTTTGGTACCCGTGATCATTTTTGCTGGGGTTTGTAAAAAAATGAGTTCCCATAAAAAAGTATACACCCATGTGGTGACAAAAAAGAAATACCCAAAACGGATACCCCTAAACCCCCAATTGTATACATAAAAATTATAGCTTCTATAAAGGATAAATGATATTAAAAATATAAAAAGGGTATCCAAAAAGAAGTTTAAAATTCTGGTTCCTTCGCCAATTGTTGATTTGATCGGGTTCATGATGCAAAAATATTGCATTTTAGTAGTTATTTTTGCCTAAAGTAGCCAAACTATGACTTTAATACAAGAACTGCGTTGGAGAGGAATGATTCAGGACATTATGCCCGGAACTGAAGAACTTTTTGAAAAAGAACAAGTATCGGGGTATATTGGATTTGATCCTACTTCGGACAGTTTACATATTGGAAGTTTAGTGCCCATTTTATTATTGATGCATTTACAAAGAGCTGGTCACAAGCCTTTTGCTTTAGTGGGAGGTGCCACTGGAATGGTAGGAGATCCTAGCGGAAAAAGTGAAGAACGTAATTTATTAAGTGAAGAAACATTACAATTTAATTTAGCCGGTGTTCAAAAACAATTGTCTCATTTTTTAAACTTTGATCCAAGCTTAAAAAATGCGGCCGAAATGGTGAACAACTATGATTGGTTTAAGGATTTTAGTTTTTTAAATTTCATTCGTGATGTAGGTAAACATATTACTGTAAACTACATGATGGCAAAGGATAGTGTTAAGAAAAGAATTGAAGGTGATACGGGGATGAGCTTTACAGAATTTACTTATCAATTAGTACAAGGCTATGATTTTTACTGGTTGTATAAAAATAAAAATTGTAAAGTACAAATGGGTGGAAGCGACCAATGGGGAAACATCACCACGGGTACCGAATTAATTCGACGCAAATTAAGTGGCGAAGCATTTGCTTTTACCTGCCCATTAATTACCAAAGCCGATGGTGGTAAATTTGGTAAAACAGAAAAAGGAAATGTATGGCTTGATCCCGCTAAAACTTCACCCTATCAATTTTATCAATTTTGGTTAAACGCAAGTGATGAAGATGCAAAAAAATGGATTAAAATTTTTACACTACTCCCTATTGATACTATTGAAACTTTATTAAAGGAACATGAGGTAGCACCACAACAAAGAATATTACAAAAAAGATTGGCTGCCGAATTAACCATCTTGGTGCACAGCGAAGAAGATTTACAATTTGCTTTACGTGCCACTGAAATTTTATTTGGCAATGCAACCACCGAAGTTTTACAATCCTTCAATGAGGCGCAACTTTTACAAGTGATGGAAGGTGTTCCAACTGCGACTGTTGCATTATCCCAAATTCAAGAAGGTTATGATTTAGTGAGCTTGCTAGCCGACACTCAAATTTTTCCTAGTAAAGGAGAAGCAAAAAAAATGTGGCAAGGTGGAGGACTTGGTATTAATAAAGAAAAAATCACCACCGAGTTCACCACTGTAACAACTCAACATTTATTACAAGGCAAATATTTACTGGTACAAAAAGGAAAGAAAAATTATTATTTAGTGATTGCTTCTTAATTAGAGATAGCCTTCCACATTTCTTCTGCTACTAATGCATTTCCTTTCTCATTTAAATGCACACCATCTGTGGTTAAAATTCCTTTAGCATCATTATTGGGATTATTTGCAATGCTGTATTCATGAAATATTTTACGCAAATCCACTAACCCTAATTGATTGGTGGCTGCATATTTTCTCATCCAATTACTGTATGAATTCAAATCACCATCCTGTGGATTACTATAATCATTTTTTTCGCCAATCGCTGCAGGGGTTACTATAATTACTTTTGCTCCCTGCTTTTGAATTTTTTTTACCACCGCATCATAAAATTTTCCAAACTTATCAAAGTCGGTTCCAGTTCCCGAACTAGACTTATGCCATACATCATTCACTCCTATCCATATCACTACTACATCTGGTTTTTTATCTAACACATCTGTTTCCATTCTCAAATACAAATCATACACTTTATTGCCACTAATGCCTGCTCCGTTTAACTCAAACTGCTGATCAACCCCTTTTTGTTGCAACATATTTTGTAAAACATCAATATATCCCCCTTTATTTACAGCAGCTTGGGTAATAGAATCCCCAAAAAAAACAATTTTTTTCTTTTTATCTGACTTAAAGGATAATGCGAACATACATGCTATAAATGTGGTTAATAATAATAGTTTACTGCCCATAATGTTGATTTTTATACTTGTGAATGTATTTAGATAGTTAAGTTAAGGAAATTGAATAATAAAGCCCTTAAAACCCACAAATATTTGGAAAATTTTACGCTGACCCCTATTTTTGCACTCCATTCAAAAAATGGATCGGATTGCCCGATAGTATAATGGTAGTACGACTGTTTTTGGTGCAGTTT
>JAFMJX010000027.1 GCA_017853235.1 Chitinophagaceae bacterium
GCGACCAAACTTCCTAATATTATCCACATACCTTGTCCAAATACTGCTTCAAATGCTCCTTGCATACTTGGAATGCCTGCACTTGTTTTAGACCCTACCCAAAAATCGGCGGGAGCAGCGTGCATCGCTATATAAAACATTAAAAAGGCATAACTAATTAATACAACCGCGGTGATACTAATTCGTCTTACTGCTTTAGGACCAAAGTATTCATTTACAATATCTGTAATTACAAATTCTAAAGGCCATAATAAAACTCCGCAAGTTAAATTAAAGGACAACCCTTTTTCGCCAAACAAAGTCAAGTTTACTGGAGGCCATCCAAACACTTTTTCTAATGAAAAAATTTTCCCTCCAATACATTCAGCAATTAATGCATTAGCCACAAAAAATGCGGTAATCCCAATGAATAATTTAGTAGGCTTGTCTTTTAAAATAGAATGTATCATGTTGAAAACTGGTTTTGGGGATGGAATAAATCTGACTATACAAGTATATAAATGATTTGAAATAGTAACATCAAAAGGTTCGCAATTGTTTGCCATAAGGGCAAAAGATTATTTTGTTTGTGTAGCAACAAATAAATAAAACATCCGCCAAAAAGAATACTAACAATTGGCGCCATCGCCAATCCCATTACAGCCACAAAACTCATGAGAACTGCGGGAAGATGATTATTGGGAACAAACATAAAATACAATGAGGCCATGAAACACAAATTACAAATGACTGCCAATTTGGACAGAAAAGCAAGGAATCGACTCGCAAATGGGATCATTTTTTAACATTTTAACTATGGAAAGATAGTAAAAATTGAGCTTTAGCCATTTTTTCAATCCCTCATTTAGTCGTAGGTTTGTTGATACAATAAACTTAGTATGGTAAAACAATTTTTGAAGACGAACCTGATCCATTTTATTGCAATAGCCTTATTTGCTTTGGTCTCTATTATTTATTGTAAACCTGCTTTGGAAGGCAAGGTTTTACAACAATCTGATATAAGTCAATGGAAAGGTATGGCACAGGATGCCTTAGCTTATCGTGACCAATATGGCAAAACTCCTTTGTGGACAAATAGTATGTTTGGGGGTATGCCCACTTATCAAATAACAGGAATTCCTGGTTATAGTTATTCCATTGGCGCTTTGGACAATTTATTCACTTTGAAATTACCCGAACCTATAAATTTATTTTTCCTTGCAAGTATTTGTTTTTATTTCTTAGCAATAGTTTTAGGAATGAACCCTATTGTAGGAATGATTGGTGGGCTTTGTTATAGTTTTGCAACTTATAATCCAATTATCATTGTTGTAGGACACATCACCAAAATGCATGCAATTGCCTATCTGCCATTTTTTATTGGTGCACTTCTTTTGATTTTTAAAAGAAAATATCTTTTAGGTGGTGTACTCACCGGGTTAGCTACTGCATTATTTGTGCAAGCAAATCACTTGCAAATTACATACTATGGAATATTGATTGTGTTTTTTATGTCACTTTATCATAGTATTCAATGGATCATTCAAAAAGATTTTACGCATATCTATAAAACATTTACTACAGCAATAATAGCCGGATTACTAGGCATCGCAGTGAATGCACCCATATTAGTTAGCACCTATGAATATGGGAAAGAATCTATTCGTGGCGGAAGCTTACTAACTACTAAGGATAGTAAAACAAGTAGTACTGGATTAAACAAAGACTATGCACTTTCTTATAGTATGTTTAAATCGGAAGCTTTAGTATTAATGTTCCCTAATATTTACGGAGGTGGTAGCGATCCCAATGCGATTGATCCTGCAAAATCAAAAGCAGTGGAAGCACTACAACAAATGCAACCTCAAATTGGTCAACAACTTCAATCCTTTATTCAATTTTATTGGGGCGGAATTGGATTTACTGCAGGTCCTCCTTATATTGGAATCATTGTTTGCTTTTTTGCTTTCATTGGATTATTTGCCAAAAATAATCCCCACAAATGGTGGATTCCAGTAGCTATTATATTTTCTTTAATGTTAGCTGCAGGCTCCTATTTCCAAAGCTTTAATTATTTCATGGTTGATCATCTACCCTTTTATAATAAATTTAGAGCCCCTAGTATGATATTAGTGGTGCCTACATTGTTATTAGGGATACTTGCTTTATATGGTTTACAAGCAACGACAGAAATAAGTAGTTTCAAAAATTTATTCCAACAATACAAAAACAGTTTTATTTTATTAGGGTTGCTATTTGTTGGAGTACTATTTTTTTACATGAATAGCGATTTCAAAAGCGAGGGAGACAATAACTTATTAAAGCAAATTGCACTTATTCAAGATCCAAATCAAAAAGCCGTTTTTGACGGACCCGCTCATGAATTAATCCATGGCCTGCAGGAGGATAGAAAAGCACTGATGGAAGGCGATATGTCCAGTGCTTTGATTTATATAGGCCTCCTCCTATTATTATTATTTGTGTATTACAAAAAAATAATCAACCAAACCATTTTATATGCTTGCATTGGAATTTTAGCAATGGTGGATTTATTCCAAGTAAATACGAAATATTTAAAATCAGAAACTTATATAGAGGCTGCCGAAAATGAAAACACTTTCACTGAATCTCCTATTGATATTGCTCTAAAAAAAGACAAATCTTTTTACCGAATCTTAGATATGCGTGGGGGAATACAAAATGCATTTAACGGAGGTGCACTTGTAGCTTATCATCACAAAACTGTAGGTGGATACAATCCTGCTAAATTGAGCATCTATCAAGATTTAATTGAAAACCAGTGGTATAAATTCCCAAATTGTATGCCTGTGGTGAATATGATGAATACCAAATATGTACTTACTGGTAATCTCGCAACAGATACCATTCCAAATCCCCAAGCGATGGGAAATGCTTGGTTTGTGAAAAGTGTAGTATTTAAAAAAGGTCCTGCAGAAGTGATGAGTAGTTTAAACACTTTCAATCCAAAATTGGAAGCCATCATGGAGGAAAAAGACAAAAGTGCCGAACTCACAAACATAGCTTTTGATAGTACAGCAACAATTCAGTTAGTCAACAATAAAAATGATGAAGTGAATTATACTGCCAACAGCAAGCAAAAGCAATTGGCTGTATTTAGTGAAGTGTACTATAAACTTGGGTGGAAAGCCTATATTGATCATGTCGAAACGCCTATTTATAAAACAAACTATGTATTAAGATCTATTATAGTACCATCTGGGAAACATGATATTCGTTTTGAATTTAAACCCACTTCTATAAATACTGCACAAAAAGCATCCATTTTTGCTTCAACACTTCTTTGGATCCTATTGTTTGCAGGATTATCGCTATGGATAAGAAAAAATACAAAACAAGCTTCCTAATTAAAAATGATTATAAGTGTAATTATATGCAGCTATAACCGTGCCAGCTATATTAGCGATGCATTAGATAGCTTATATCATCAAACTACGGGCTTAGGTCCCTTTGAAGTATTTGTTGTTGATAATAATTCCACCGACAACACAGCACAAGTTTTCGAACAATGGCGTTTACAACATCCATTAGGACAATTTACTTATACCACCGAAAAAATGCAAGGTGCCTCCTATGCACGTAATACCGGAGCCAATTTATCCAAAGGAGAATGGCTTTGTTTTATAGATGATGATGCTATTGCCCCCCCTAATTTTATTGAAAATATTTTACTTCACATTCAAAACAAACCATTTGCAGTTGGTTTTGGAGGAAGGATTATTCCTAAATATATTCCTTCCCAACCCAAATGGATGAGCTATTATGTGTCAAGCTTAGTGGGCAATTTTGATTATGCCCCAATTGCTTGTGCTTTTAAAAACGAAAAATACCCACTGGAATCTAATATGATTGTATATAAAAATGTATTTGATCAAGTGGGAGGATTTAACACAGCGCTGCCTGGAGTAGTAGGCACTTTGAGGATTGGCGGTGAGGGCAAAGAATTATTTTTAAAAATAATGAAAATAGGACATACCATTTATTACGATCCAAGCATCATAGTACATCATGTGGTAGAAGTAAAAAAATTAACCCCCGAATATTTATATAGGGTCGCCAGTGGCATTGGAAGAGGTGAAAAAACACGAACATTGCAAATTTCTCAAATTGCATATTTCAAAAAAATAATAGAGTACCTCTTAAAACTTGGCGCAGCCATACTTCTTGGTATTCAATATACTTTACAAGGCACTCCGGCCAAATTTTGGCCCATCATTCAATTTAGAATTGATACTCTAAAAGGATTATTAGGAAAATAAAAAAAACTCGGTTTTTTTAAGTACTAATTTTTTTGAAAGCATAAACCATACCACAATTCAATTGCTCATTAGGTATATGATGAAATTGAAAACCATGATCGTGTAAGAAAGCCGCTATGGGTTCCACTCCTTTTTCATGCCATTCAACCAGTATAGCTGTTACATTTTGCAACAGTCCTGTATTCCTGAGTGATTCAAAAATGGCGTACTCCTCCCCCTCACAATCAATTTTTAATAAAAGCTGGCTATTGGGATGTTGTTGAGTAATATTAAATAATATGTCCTTGGCTGCCAATAGTTCTACCATCACTTCTTGTCCTATTTTTTTTGTAAAAATTTGTGCTGTCTCAATGGTGGAGGCAGATAAAGAACCACTTTCAAAAAGAGTAATTGTTTTTTGAACAGAGACATTACTAACCCCTTGATTAAATTGGTATAATTTTGATTGAATAGTGGGATTTAATGAAGTATTAAACAAAGCTTCCTGGTATGTTTCTGGGAAGGGCTCATATCCATACACCGCTTTCACATTTGGCAATAACGCAAAATAATGTGAGGCTACTCCTACGTTCATACCAATATCAACAACCACAAGTTCTTGACCATTTAATTGAACTTCATAAATTTTTTGAATGAATATTTCATGAAGTACTGCCATATTAGACAAGGAAGCAACTTTAAAGCGAAATCCTCCAACGCCAACAATAAAATAATCTTTCTCCAATTGCAACACACGTACTAAAGTATTTTGCAAAAGCTCGTGAAGCATAGGAAATAAAAAACCAAACCATTTTAAATGATTTATTAAAATTTTATTGCCCGTTTTCTTAAAAACCAATTGATTTTTTTCTCGCTTAAGTTGTTTTAAAAAATTAAAATCAACAGCATACTTTATGAATATATAGGCCAACTTAACACTCCTAAAATAAAATGTCGCATACATGAAATAAATCAACTTCATTATAATTCTAGTTATTTTCATGTATTTATTTTTTACCCATTTTATGAATGAAAAAATGATACGTCCCCAACAAAGCATAGGCATAAACCTTCCCTAATTGGTCATTGTATATAAAATCATTTTTGAGCAACTTCATATGATTCAAAAGGATTGCTTTTCGTTCTTGTTTGTTAATTTGCTTTACTTTAAAAAGCATGTACCACCCATTTCTAACCATATAATACACACGTATTGGCGCATGTAATATACGAGGAGTTTTTTTGAAATTGAATAGTGAACGGCCCATTTTCAAAAAGCCTAAAGAATGTTTCATGATAACATTAGGCAATATCCAATTTTGATAGCCTAAATAAGCGGCGCGCAAGGAATATTCCACATCCACAAAATCAATGAATAAATTTTCATCAAAATCTCCCACTTTCTTAAATATGGATAAATTTAGGATGGTGCCAGATGTAATTAAATTATTAGTAATAATGTGTTGTTCCGAAATGTGGATATGCTTGGGGTCACTATTTACTCCAAACTGTGCCACTTTTAAATTCCTATTTTCATTTGACAATAGATGCTCATTTACCAATGCTTTATATTTCTCAAACACTCCAACTTCAAAACATGAATCCTGATCCATCGTCAATAAAAAATCATACCCTTCTTCAATGGCTTTATGAGCTGCTTGATTTAACCTTTTTGATATCCCCTCATTCACCCCGTTTGCAATATATTCCACTGTAACATTGAATGAAGAAAAAGCAATAGAACGCTCAAAACAGGCCGGCTCTGAATTGTCAATAATATACAGTTTATCTAATTGATGAGCATAACTGGCCATATTCTCCAATGTTTTAGAAACATCTGGATGATACAATATGACAACACCGGCTAATTTTAACATGCAATAGGGTTAATATATGCGAATTTAACATAAATGCTAAAAAGTTACTAATTTCATCTTATTAATTGATTTTCAAGCATGGGGCAACCTTTTATATCTATATGTATTCCTGCTTATAAACGTCTGCCTTTTCTAACACGTTTGTTGAATTCGATTGCCGAACAAACTTATACTGATTTTGAAGTCATTCTTTCTGATGATAGCCCGGATGATACTGTATCTGATTTTTTAAAATCATACGAACATCATTTCATGATTCATTATTTTAAAAATAATCCCTCTCTTGGCACCCCTGCTAACTGGAATTTAGCTATTTCAAAGGCCCATGGAGAATGGATTAAATTGATGCATGATGATGATTGGTTTACTGACAAAGATAGTTTGCAACAATTTGCTGATGCGACCAAACAAGGCCCTAAATTTATTTATGCCGCTTACAGCAATTTTTTAGAGCACAATCAAACCAAACAATTAGTACAACATAAAAGCAAAGCGATTCAAAATATTTTAAAACAGCCTCTTTTATTATTATCCGAAAATATTATTGGCCCCCCAAGTGTGACCCTATTTCATAAAAGCATATCAGAAAAATATGACGAGAGAATGAAATGGAGGGTTGATTTAGAATACTATATTAGAATATTACAACAAGAAAAAGAAGTGTATGCTATTTCACAAAATTTAATTCAAGTTGGGGTTAGCGAAAGTCAAGTCACCAATTATTGTATCAATGTACCTAGCGTTGAATTACCCGAAGGCCATATTTTATTAACCAAATATGGGACTGCTCCGCTTAAAAATATCATTGTATTTGATGCTTGGTGGCGTATTCTTCGAAATTGCGGGATTCGTTCACTTCAAGATTTGACCCAATTTGGCGACCAGTATTGGCCTACTTGTATACAACAAATGGTACTATTACAATCAAAATTTTCATCCCATTTTTTGAAAAAAGGAATTTTTTCCAAAATGGGAATGACCTATTCCTATATTCAAAATTATATTCAAGGAAAACTATAACCCAATTTTAAGCATTGCAACTATCCATCATCATAGTAAATTATAAATCTTCTCATTTCATTGTAGAATGTCTTCGTTCCGCCATGTGCTTCGAATCCTATAAAAATTTTGAATGGATTGTAGTGGACAATGATTCAAAAGATGCAAGCAAGGAAACCATATTGGGGGAGTTCCCTTTTGTGGTATGGCATGAAATGGGATATAACGCCGGTTTTGCAAGAGCTAATAATGCAGGTATTCGCATGGCTCATGGAGACACTATTTTACTTTTAAATCCAGATACGCTTATTTTAAAGGATGCATTACAAAAAACATTACAGTTATTTTTAAATTCTAAGCATGTTGCCTGCGGTGTTCAAATGTTACACCCCAATTTAAATACTCAAATTTCTGGGAGTCATTTTATGAAAGGAGGATTAAATCATTTACTGCCTTTACCATACTGGGGGCAATTTTTAAAATGGGTAGCTGGTTGGTTAAAATTACAAAAACCAAGTATCGAAGTAGCTCATTCTGAAGAAGAAGTAGATTGGATAAGTGGGGCATTTTTAATGGTCAAAAAACAAGTCATTGAAAAAGCAGGCTTGATGGATGAAGACTTCTTTTTATATGCTGAAGAAGTGGAATGGTGCAATAGACTCGGTAAACAAGGATCATTATGTATTTATGGAGATATCAACATTATTCATATCATTGGAGAAGTCATTAGTGCTAATGCAAAATCTAAGGATAAATCATACGCCAATTTATATGACAAAAAAGGCTTGCAATTTATTCTAAGCAACCATGTAAGGATCAGAAAACAATATGGTTTATTCTGGTTTTTTGTGCAGCTTTTAAATTACAGCATCGCTGTTCCTATTTATTTAGTAGCAAGTTTAATACACCATATTTTCACTTTGCAAAACCCATTACTAGATATTCAAAAATCTATAAGCTTAGGATACAATGTTTTATGTGTATGGAGCTTTAGTGGTCAAATTATTCGCAACCAACCCTATTTTTACAAAGTTCTGTAACCAATCCTTTATTTAGAATATATTTGTAATATGGGTATTATACAAAAACAAGGCGTTAAGTCTTCCTTTTATATCATGTTGGGCTTTGTGATTGGCGCCATCAACTTACTTGTTTTATTTCCCTTATTTTTTACAAAAAACGACCAAGGCTTAGTGAGAGCCTTAATAGATATTGGTGCAACGCTTTCGGTTTTTTGTACATTAGGAACCTTACCAGTAATTTATAAATTTTATCCTTTTTATAACCAATATTTAGGTCCCCAAAAAAATGAGTTGCCATTTATCACCTTATTACTTAACTTAATTGGCTTTGTTTTCTTACTCATTATTGGATGGCATGAAAAGGATTTTATCATTCGAAAATTAGGCAAGTCCCCTAGCCTAGCCCAATATTTTAACTATGTGTACCCATACACCTTCTTTCTTCTTATTTTTTATTGGTTAGAAGCTTTTGCATGGGGATTGAGAAAAGGAGTTTATACCAATTTTTTACGTGAAACCGCAATACGTATTTTAACTACTATTTTAATTATTGCATTTGGATTGCATTGGGTAAACTTACCTCAATTTATTATCTTATTTAGTTTTATATATGCCGTTCCAGTAGCGCTTTTATTAATCCATCTTATTCAATCTAAGCAATTTACCTTGCGCGCATTTGCTATAAGCAATGTGACCAAAAGACTTAAAGGTAAAATGATCAGCTTTGCCTTATTTGTATTTGCAGGTCAATTTTTTAATTTATTGGCAAAAACGAATGATACTTTTATGATTGTAGGGCTAAAAGGATTGAGCGACGCAGGTATTTTTGCTATTGCCACTTACGTTTCTGCCATCTTAGAAATTCCTCAACGAAGTTTAAATGCCATCAGCATTCCTGTCTTGGCACAATCTTGGAAGGATAAGGATTTCGCAAACATCAAACATATTTATCATAAAAGCGTTTCTAATTTATTAGTTATTGGACTCATGTTATTTGGACTTATTTGGTTGAATATCGAAAACCTAGTTTCATTTTTAAACTGGGTGAGTCATAAGCATTCAGGAGGTTATGATGCTATCAGTAAATTGATATTTATTTTAGGGATCGCAAAACTTATAGATTTAGCTACTGGCGTAAATGGACAAATTATTGGCACTTCAAATTACTGGAAATTTGATTTTTTTACCAACTTATTTTACATCTTACTTTCTTTGCCTTTAAATTACTATTTAATTAAAAATTATAGTTTAGAGGGATTAGCCTACTCCAATCTAATTGCGCTTACTTTATACAACAGTATTCGTTTCGCTTTCCTTTATAAGAAATTCAATCTTCAGCCCTATACATTCCAACATGGCATATTTTTATTAGCAAGCATAGGTTTAATGTTAGGGATTCATCAATTACCTACCGCATCCAATTTTGCCATTAATATTTTAATACAATCTATAAGTTATGGTGTAGGTTTTTACTTACTTACACATTGGATCAATCCTGCTCCAGAAATTTTAGCAATTGTTCGCCATTTTTTCTTAAAAAATATTCCCGCTTTTTTTGCAAAAAAGTAATTTACTTTTTTTGAGCAACTGCAATAAAGTGTAAATTGGAGTAAGCTTGTTGATGCAACAATTCGAAGCCTGCATATTCCAACATGTTTTTAATAAGTGTCAAGTCAAATACATGATGATGCACTGCCCTATTTTCAAAATTTTGAAAGGTTCGTTCTTTAAATGCTTCTTTGGAAATGTTTACATTACCCATTGTTAAATCAGACAATGCAATTACTTCATCAAAATGGGTTGCATCCGATTCGGGGGTATTATTTTTATAATCATCTAAGAGATGTTCTAAAGTAGTAACAGGCCTTAGAATATCAAATGTATAATTTTTATCGGGTAAAATTAATGCCAAACTTCCTTTATCCACCAACACTCTTTTCCATTCCATCAATGCTTTTATAGGATTAGCAGTATGTTCTAAAGAGTGACAGGATACAACAAAATCGTAAGCCCCATTTTGAATACCATTTAAATGGGTCGCTTCATTGATAAATTGAAACCCATTTTTACTTTTATAATAATGATAGTGATTTCCTTCCTTTAAAGTACCCTCCCATAAAGTGCTATTTGAATAATTAACTCCATCTATACTTTGCGCCCATGCATAAATAGGCAATGGTGTTTTTAAATGAAAAAAAGCACTGGGTCCCCCCACTTCTAACCCCTTTTTATTTTTAAATAAAGGCGCACATTGTAAACACTTTCTTTTGGCAGGATGCCTTATGTAGGATATTTTAGTAATGATAGATTCTAAAAGAGTCATTTGATATAATTTAAAGGCGACTTAAAAATAATTCCATGCCTTTTCGCTTTGATACACTTAAATGATAACTTATATTTTTGGAATAATACTGTTTCAAATCATACACTTGTTGTATGGGAGGAATGGCGGCTATAACTTGATCCAAATGTTGTATTCCAAATTCATTAGCAGTATCAAATGCACTCATAAATGATGAAGGAATGGGTTTATTTGCAATCCATGTTGCAAATACAAAGGGCAATCCAGTATGTGACACCCAAGCACTTCCTAAATCATAAATGTACTTAAATTGACTTCGTGCTTTTAAAGCTCTGTCCCCAATGATAACCCCTGCAACAGTACCTTTTATTTCCTGTATATAACCCTCCTCTGCAATGCATAATACAACTTCTTTTTTCCAATATTCTTTTAATAATATTTGAGCCAATCTAACCGAAGTTTTACTTTGATAATCTAAATATAAATGAGTGACTTGTTCTAAAGGAACTTCACTAAAAATAGCCACCGAAGCTACTTCGCCTTCTGTACCAATACAATATTGAGACACCAAATGAGCCTCTTTTAATAAAGGAGTGATCGCCACTGGGACCAAACCCATATCTATCGTACCGTCTAATAATTGTTGTGCAATGGCTGCAGGATAATCCTTTATCAGCTCCATCTGCTCCATGAGTGGGGACCGCTCCAGTCCCAACAATAATGGACGGGTATTTAAATAACTTACCGCCCCAATGCGCCATCTTCTGTCCAATTGAATTAACTTTGCACAAAGAAAATCATTTTTTTTAATATAGACTGTACTTGTTTAAAAGCAAAAGCCAATGTCATCATTAACAGCCATTTCACCCATTGACGGAAGATACCACAAGCAAACTGCTGCCTTGGGCGCTTATTTTTCAGAATTTGCACTCATTAAATATCGTGTTTTAGTAGAAGTTCACTACTTCTTGTTTTTAGCCGATAAAAAGTTTTTCAAAGCGACCCCAGCATTACGCAAAAATTTATTAGCAGTAGTTGAAAATTTTTCAGAAGAAGACGCTATAAAAATTAAAAAAATTGAAGCTACCACTAATCATGATGTTAAAGCGGTAGAATATTTTTTGAAAGAAATTTTAGATCAACATAAAGCGAGTGACTTAAAAGAATGGATACATTTTGGTCTTACATCACAAGATATTAATAATACGGCCATTCCGTTAAGCTGGAAAGAAGCTATGGAAAATTCCATTTTGCCTGCTTATATCAATTTACAAAATAAATTATTTCAATTAGCAAAGCAATGGAAAAAAGTTCCTTTATTAGCTCGTACACATGGACAAGCAGCCTCTCCAACTACTTTAGGTAAAGAAATAATGGTTTTTGTAGAAAGGCTGCATCATCAAATTGAATTATTTACTTCCATTCCTTATGCAGCAAAATTTGGAGGGGCCACTGGCAACTTTAATGCCCATCATATAGCCTATCCTAAAAAAAATTGGGTGAGCTTAGGAAATGAATTTGTAGATGATGTTTTAGGATTAGAGCGTATGCAGTTTACTACTCAAATTGAACATTATGATCATTTTGCTGCGCACTGCGATAATTTAAAACGCATAAATACCATCTTAATTGATTTTGCCAGAGATATCTGGACCTATATTTCAATGGATTATTTTAAGCAGCAAACCAAAAAGGGCGAAGTGGGATCAAGCGCCATGCCTCATAAAGTAAACCCCATTGATTTTGAAAACGCAGAAGGTAATTTAGGAATTGCAAATGCACTACTTGAACATTTGGCTGCCAAACTTCCTATCAGTCGCTTACAACGTGACTTAACCGACTCTACCGTTTTAAGAAACGTAGGGGTACCTGTGGGTCATATAGCTATTGCTTTAAATTCATTCGAAAAAGGATTAAACAAACTCATCTTAAATGAAGATAAAATTCAATCCGATTTAGAAAACAATTGGGCAGTAGTGGCCGAAGCCATTCAAACTATTTTACGTCGTGAAAAATACCCTAACCCTTACGAGGCTTTAAAAGATTTAACAAGAGGAAAAAACAAGATTGATAAAAAATTGATTCACCAATTTATCGACGGTTTGAAAGTTTCAGCAACTCTTAAAAAAGAATTAAAAGCAATCACTCCACAAAACTACACAGGAGTTACCGCCGAATTTTAAGATAGTAAAAGGAAGAAATAAAATTGGTCTACTTAAAAAATAGGTAAACAAAAGTCAATCCTAAATAACTAATCATTAGCACCTTCTTCTTCCGAACGAGGTGCTATTTTTTTTCTTGGCTCTTTTTTATGAATCAAGGAGTGAATAGGATGCATCCCTTCTTTTTGAATTGCCATGGTTAATACTTGTGCAGTAGCAGCGGCATCGCCCCAGGCACGATGTCTTCCTTCTATACGAATTCCTAAATCACGAGTCAATGATCCTAGTCCATATTTTTGCAAGCCAGGAAAAACTTTCTTTGCTAATTTAATAGTACATAGTTTAGGGGCCGACCAATCATACCCAGATTGTTTTAGTAAATAATGAACAAATGAATAATCAAAACTTACATTATGCGCCACAAATATTCTTCCATTTAATAAATTAAAAATTTGCGGAGCTACTTCTTCAAATAAAGGAGCGGTAGCAACCATCTCATCACTAATGCCAGTCATGTTGACAATAAAAGGAGGTATTTTTTGACGCGGATTGACCAAAGTCACATATTTACCTGTGACTTCTACCCCGTTATGCATTACTATGGCAATCTCGGTAATTCCATGAGATTGAGGCATTCCTCCTGTGGTTTCTATATCAACGATTGCGAATTCCATGAGGGGCCAAGTTCGCTATTTTTAGTCTTTTTTGTTGTTTTTTGTAACAAAATCATAAAAACAGCGTTATAATATCGTCTACTCAACAACTGAATTATGAAAAAGTATTCCCCATTGGCATTTTTAAGTTTGGCTATTATGATATTTTCTTCCTGCCAAATGACTCAGGAAAGAATCAAAGAAAGCGCACAAAAATCCTGCAAAATGCTCGTAGAAAAAATCGATGATAAAGCCATTCAATGGGCCACCCCTTCTAATTCCCTAAAGCCTTCTATGCCTAATAACAATAGCAAAATAGCAACCGAACAACCTACTAATATTTGGGAAGCCGCGGAATCAGGAAGATCTTGGTAACGGCTAGCTAGCTTTTCCTTATTTTTGTGGCTCAATATAGGAAAAGTAGTATCGCATGGAATTAAGCAAAAATTATATCCCCACCGAAGTTGAAACCAAATGGTACGGCCATTGGGTGGAACAAGGTTATTTTCATAGTACCCCAAACGACAAGCCTGCTTATACAGTAGTCATCCCACCCCCTAATGTGACAGGTGTGTTGCATATGGGACATTGCTTAAATAATACTATTCAAGATATCTTAGTGAGACGTGCCCGCATGCAAGGATTTAATCCATGTTGGGTTCCTGGCACCGACCATGCATCCATTGCAACAGAGGCTAAAGTAGTCGCTATGTTACGCGAAAGAGGAATTGCAAAATCATCCCTCACAAGAGAACAATTTTTAGAATACGCTTGGGAGTGGAAAGAAAAATATGGCGGCATTATTTTACAACAATTACGTAAAATGGGATGCAGCTTGGATTGGGAAAGAACTTCTTTTACCATGGACCCAGATTATTACCAAACAGTGATTGGGGTTTTTGTGGATTTGTATCAAAAAGGGAAAATCTACCGTGGCAAAAGAATGATTAACTGGGACGTGCGTGCTAAAACAGCATTGAGTGACGAGGAAGTGATTTACAAAGAAGTAAACGGAAAAATTTATGAACTAAAATATAAATTGGATTTACCTGGTGAAGAGTATATCGCAATAGCCACAGTTCGTCCAGAAACAATTCTTGGCGATGCTGCAATTTGCGTGCACCCTGATGACAAAAGATATGCTCACTTAGTAGGGAAGTTTGCTTTTGTACCATTAATAAACAGGCGTATCCCAATTATTGCTGATGATTATGTTGA
>JAFMJX010000217.1 GCA_017853235.1 Chitinophagaceae bacterium
TACTATGTTACTTACTGGTTATGCATCGATGGGTAAGCCTCCCTATTCCTATCATTGGAAAACGGATCCCACTAAAGCTAGTGTTATTGATAATGTTAATCCAACAAATTTGACAGGTATTTCTCCGGGTAACATTGCTTTGTCATTTTATGTAATAGATGCAAATGGGTGTAGCTCAAATATTAGTGAACTTTTGACAATGGAAATTGTACCTACTGAAATGAAATTTGAAGTTCCAAATGCTTTTTTACCTTTTGCAAACTTTGGAGAAAATAGGTATTTAAAAGCATCTTTCAATTTTGCAGTTAAAAACGTGAACTATTTTAAAATATACAATCGAACAGGTCAATTAGTGTACCAGTTACTAAATAAAGAACCAAGTGCCATTCAATGGGATGGAAAATTAAATGGCAATTTGCAAGAAGCAGATGGTTATGTTTGGATTGCGGAAATTACAGGATTGGGTACTCCTTCTTTAATTCATAAATCAGGACAATTTTTATTGTTAAAATAAATATTTTGAATAAAAAAAAGGGTTTCATATTTACTTTGTACATGTGTATTTGCTTTTTAGGAAATGCCCAAGACCCTTTTTTATCTCAATGGTATAGTTCTGCTCAATTCTTAAGTCCTGCATCGGTTGGGAATGGAATATACAACAGCCGAATTCAATCAAATTATCGTTCGCAAATGCTAGCTGGAAACCCATTATATAAAACCATTGTGATAGGTTGGGACGGGAGGTATAAAAATAAGAATGAGGATGTCGTAAATTATTTAGGTATTGGCGGACAAATTATTTCAGATCAAGTTATGGAAGGTGTATTACAAACTAATTATGCAACTCTTAATGCTGCTTACCATTTGTACTTTGATGAAGAGCTAAAGAAAAATTTTTCTTTAGGGTTAGGGTTTACTTTTGCGCAATCCAATTTACAATTAGACAAGTTAAAATTTGGAGATCAGTTTTTAGACGGAGAGTATATTACAAGTTCGAGATCTATTAGTTTACAAAATTTAAATGGCACTGCATCTAAAGTTTCTATGAATTCTGGTTTACTATATACATATCACAGTGCTAATAGTTTTTATCAAATTAGTGCTAATGCTTTTTACCTAGCAAAACCCGATTTGATTTCAGAAACCCCATCAGCTAGTTCTTTTAAGTCCTTATTTTTTTTCAATGCAGAAAAGGAATTAGAAAGCAAAAAATCTTTTATGTTACATGCTTCTTTTAATAGCCGAAATAAAATAGATCAAATTTTATTAGGTGGAGCCATAGGGCTACCATTTGGGAGCTATTTTGAAAATAACAATAAACTTTATGTAGGCTGCTTTTACAGATTACAAGACGCCATTATACCCATGATTAGTATTCTTATGAATGAATATCGATTTGGATTTAGTTATGATGTATATAGCAATGATTTTTCTAAAGCACAACTTAAGCCCACAAGTTTTGAATTGTCTTTATCTGTTTCTTCTTTATTGGGAAGGAGACGTTCTGATAATTTAAGAACCCTGTTTGATTAATATGAAGTAAAATAAGTGCTTTAAAAAACAACACTGCAATTCACCCATTCTGAATCAAAATTTGCATTATATTTTTTATAAAAATGAATTGCAGGTTCATTCCACTCTAGCACTTGCCAATTTATTCCAGTAAATTTTTTTTCTTTGGCTTCTATCATTAATTGATCCATTAATTTACTTCCAATTTTATTGCCACGCATAGATTCTGTGACTAAAATATCTTCCAAATACATTCTTTGTCCTTTCCAAGTGGAATAGCGAATATAGTATAACGCCATGCCAACCACTACTCCTTCAACTTCTGCTACAAACCCCCACCATACTGGATTTGCTCCAAATCCACTTGCTTCAAAATGGGCTAAGCTCACAGTGACTTCTTCTGGTGCTTTTTCATATACTGCAAGTTCATGAATTAGTTCAAGTAATCTAGGGCAATCGGATTGTATTGCTCTTCTTATGATTATATCCATTCTACTTTTGTTTTGTAAGCATTTATATTTTAGATAATGCTTGTGCTAAGTCAAATTCTAAATCTTCGTAATTTTCAATTCCTACACTCATTCTTATTAACCCATCACTTATACCGTATTTAATTCTTTCTGCTTGAGGGATGCCATAATGCGTCATACTTGCAGGATGCGAGACTAAAGTATCTACAGTGCCTAAGGAAACAGCTCTTGTGCAAACTTGGAGTGCATCTATGAATTTTTTTCCAGCTTCCAGTCCTCCTTTTAATTCAAAACTCATTAAAGGGGCATGATTTTTCATTTGTTTACAAGCAATTGCATGATCAGGATGTGAGGGTAATCCAGTGTAATTTACTTTCTCTATTGTCTCATGTTGATTTAAAAATTCAGCTACTTTTTTAGTATTACTGCAATGTCTTTCCATTCTAATTTCTAAGGTTTTCATACCTTGAATTAATAAATAGGCATCAAATGCGTTACTGTTTCCTCCTAATAATGCATGCCATTTCCAAACTTTAGAATTCATGAATTCTAAATCCTTACCTAATAACACACCATGCAATGCCGATCCGTGGCCATTTAAAAATTTAGTTGCGGAGTGAAAAACAAAGTCGGCACCTAAGGCAAACGGTTGTTGTAAATAAGGGGTAGCTACAGTATTATCTACCGACACACGAATTCCATATTTATGTGCTGTGGTTGAAATGGATTCAATATCAACACACTGCAAAGTGGGATTAGCAGGAGTTTCTAAATGAATTAATTTAATGCTGGGGTTTTCTTGTATGGTTTTTTCTAATAAGGCAGCATCTCTCACATCTATTAATAGGCATTTGATTCCTGCTTCTAATAAAAGTTTTTGCATCAGTTCCTGTGTGCCGCCATATAAAGAGTAATGTGAAAGTAAAGTGTCGCCTGCACTTAATGTACTTAAAAATAAAGTGCTCATTGCTGCTTGTCCACTTGCATGTAGAAGCGCTTTGAGTGCTAATGGTGCTCCTTTATCATCCTTTAATCCAAAAGATTCTAATGCAGCAATGGTTTCCTCTGCTGCTGTAAATGTGGGATTGCCCCATCTACTATAAATTCTAGTTTTATCTGCGCTTTTAAATCGCTCCATGCCTTCGTCGGTGGATCCAAAAGTAAATGTGGAAGTGGCATAAATGGGAGTAGTGTGTGAAAAATTATCATTTTCAGTACTTGCTGTATGTAAAGTGACGGTACTGATTCCTTTAAAATTTTTCTTTTTCATCATTTCTTTTTTAATTTCTC
>JAFMJX010000218.1 GCA_017853235.1 Chitinophagaceae bacterium
ATTGCGCAAGAACATGATATTAATTATGAAACACTTGAAAAGGAGTTTGAAAATATTTTTTTAGTTAAGGTATGGATGATTTATAACCAGTTTGGAAGAAGAAATTTATCTAATTACTGGAAAAGTGTTTTAGCCTTAGAACTTGAAGATGTGTTTCGTGAAAAGGCAAAGGAAAATTTAAAGATATACAATGGTAATCAATATGATGCACCTTGTCAGATTTCTGACAACCTGCAAAAAATTGATACAAAAAAAGAACTTGCTAAAATTGCTAATGTTTCACACGACACAATCGCCAAAGTAAAAAAGATACAATCTAACGCCACTGCCGAAGTAAAAGAAAAGTTAAACACTGGAACAATGTCAATCAATGAGGCATACAAGGAAATAAAGAAGGAGGAGAACGAACAATTAAAAACACAAAAAGCTATTGAGATAATTGAAAAGGTTTACGAAAATAATACAAATATTTTTAATGGAAATTGCATCGAGTATATTAAAACAATTAAAGATAAAAGTATTGACTGTTTAATAACCGACCCACCCTACGGCGTTGACATACAATTTGGAGCTTATGATAATCAGTTAAGCCGAAAAATTGAGAATGATGGAAATATTGAAGATGCTTTGGTTTTGCTTGATGAAATGTTAATTAATGTAAAAAGCAAACTTAAAGACAATGCACATATTTACATTTTTTGCAATTGGAAAATATATCCTCAATTCAATCAAATTATTTCAAAGCATTTTCAAATTAAAAATCTTATAATTTGGGATAAATTATTTATGGGAATGGGTGATTTAAAAGGCAATTATTCAAGTTCTTACGAAATGATTGTTTTCGCTGGAGGTTATAGGGAATTTTTAACAAGACCTAAAAACATAATACAATGCAGATTTAGTGAAGAAAGATTTCATAACACTCAAAAGCCAGTTGATTTAATTAAGCAATTAATTGAAAATAGTACAAATGTAAACGAAACAATTTTTGACCCATTTTTAGGAAGTGGCTCAACAGTTATTGCCGCAAAGGAATTGAAAAGAAATTATATTGGTTGCGAGATTGATGAACAGAATTATAAAATAACATTAAAAAGACTTGATGATGGTAAGTGTTAATTATAACGAATTTAGAAAATATTCAGATAAAAGTTTACATGAAGCAAAGATTTATATGGGTAAATTTATAAAAGAAAAATTAAAATCTGTTGTATATAGTAATTTTATACAAGAGTCAAGTTTTTATGATGATACAATGAATGCTCTTGATTTATATATTGATTTACCATCTATAATTCCAAAAGTAAAAATATCTCATAGAGCAAGACAAATGCATGGTAATATTTTTGATATAACAATAAAAACTAAAAGTCAAAATCAAAATATAAGTTGTGAATTTGATAAATTAGTTAAATTATCAGAGTCAAATTTAAATCCATGGTATTATTTTTATTGCTATTATGATGAAAATGTTAATATGATTACAAAGTATATAATATTTGATTTAAGAAAATTAATTAAAATGAAAGAATTTAAAGATAAATCAATATTTAATTATAAGAATGATAAACTAAACACCAAGGATGGAGGTAGTATGTTTAATTGTATAACAGTAAATAAATTAATTGAAATGGAAGTTATGTGCGTTGATTGGTCAAATGGAAATGATTTAACAAAATATTATTTATAATTATGAATAAGCTAAACAACAAAATAAAGGAAAATTTTACTACTATTCCTAATAGCGTTATAAGAAATAAGACACTTTCCGACCGCGCCCGATTCCTTTTTTGTTACATGGCATCCATGCCCAATGATTGGCAGTTTTACCAATCTGCAATGGCAAAGGAACTTGGATACACAAAGGATACGCTTAGGAAGTACATGGAGGAATTATTGACAACCGGCTACTTAATTAGAGAACAAAGAAGGGAAAAAGGTAAGTTTGATTCCTACGATTATACCATAAATTTTTCACCGTGTATGGAAAATACCGACACGGTAAAAAACGGCAGCGGAGAAATACCGAAGCGGGAAAAGTCGACAGTAACAAAGAAAGACTTTGAACAAATAAAGAATAATAAAAATAAAGACTTTGATAAAGGTTGTGAATTTGAAAATCCACTCCCCGAAACAAAAATAAATAATCCTTTCTCCCGCCAGGCTTACCATGATTCCTTGACCCATGACTCTGACCCAAAAGAAAGTTGCGCTAAAGAAAAGGTAGAACGCGAACCCTCGGAAACATACCTCTGCTTTTCCGCCTTTGCCTCCACCTATGAACGGCTTGCAGGTGTTACCTATCCTTCTGACAAGAATAATTATATCATGACAGCCAAAGATGGTGCAAACTGCAAAAAGTTAGTCACATGGCTAAAGAAGGTATCTGCCAGTGAGCAGGCACCAGACGAAATGGTGACAATGTTTACAACTGCTGCATGGCAGATAAGCGATAAGTGGCTTAAAGCTAACTTTACAATAAGCAATATCTACTCACAAGCAAATAACATTTATACTAAATTTATGTACAACAACCCAGCCGCACAGGAGAAGCGGAGGCAAGAGGAGATTGAAAGGCTTGTAAATGAATTTGAAGGATGAATCAAACACCACAACAAAAAGCAAAGGAGTTATTATATTATTACTATATTTTAATCCAAGACATTGGAGGAGAATTAGGGCAAGAAATTCTTGTATCTATTTTAGCCAAGGAGTGCGCTTTATTTGCAGTTGATGAAATAATAAAAGCAACTACACCTTTAACATCTACTTATTTTTGGCAAGAAGTTAAACAAGAAATAGAAATTTATGAAGAATAAACAAGACCGCAACGCTTACATGAAAGAGTACATGAAAAAGTATCGCGCAACCATGAACGAATATACCTATAAAAAGATTCGTGAACGCGAGAATCACCACCTCCGCATGAAATACCACGCCATGAGCCAGGAGGAAAAGAATGCCTATTACCAAAAAATTGTATTATACAAAAAGAAAAAATCATTTATCAATGAGTAACCTTACACAATATCAACCCCGCAACTCCGATGAACAGGCAATTATATCAGCCAGGAGCAACCGCATTGCCAACATGGAACAGAAGGATGCGTATAAACAAACTTTGAACGTGATTAGTTCTGTGTTTCCAATGTATGGCATTGATGGAGACATAGCTTTTTATGCCAATATAGCCAAAGAGATAGTTAAGACCTTTGGGCAAATAGCAGCCAATGAAATTGAAATAGCCTTT
>JAFMJX010000219.1 GCA_017853235.1 Chitinophagaceae bacterium
ATGTTTGCCACCTCCTTTGGGTCGGTAAATATCTGTAGCTAGCCTGACGCCATCTGGCATTTGGATCATCACTTTCTGTTCTATCACAGCTATTTCGGCTAGCTTATAATAAATAGGGAGTGTGTCTTGGGCTTGAGAAATAAAGCCAAGCAATAATAGCAAGGGCAGGAGGATGCGACGTTTCATTTATTCTATTTAAGATTATTAAGTTAATGAACTAAATCAAAGGAAACGTATTCTTAGTTACTTTTTCAATCGACTTCCCCTTTGCTAACTCATCAATAATTTTATGCCTCTAATTGTTCAATCGTTCTTTTTGCAGCTTCTAGTCTGGCTCGTTTATTATTTTCAATAAGCTTATTAACTGCCCAATGTTCAAGCTTGTGATGGAATGGAATAATTATTGCGGCAATACCTACCAGACTAATCAACATCAATAGTGGCGAATGATGAGTAATTTTTTCTAGAAAGGGGTGAATTAATAGATTAATAAATTCAAATACAATTAATAAGGACACTACACTTAAAAACTTTATGACGTTGGTATTTGTGATGTGTCTTCTACTAAATAAAATAAATATCATAAAAAAGGAGATGATACCCAGCGCAATGAATGTGTATTCTAAATTTTGTTTGCGTTCGTCCTCTTCTTTTTCTTCCTCCATTTTCAATTCAGCAATTCTTGCTTCTTCCTCAACAGCCATTAATTGTGCTTGTTGAAGCGTTCTAACATTAAATAAACTATCCGTGGCCGCTCTGTAAATTTCTGAATATTTAAAGGCGCTATCAATATTGGTATCTCGATAAATATTCAAAAGCAATTTAGCGGGATCTACATTCAAGGTATAAAAAGCAGTATTCGTAACACTGGTGATTGCTTTTGTTGCATAGAGTTTAGCGGAGTCTTTTTGATTGGCGTTATAATAGAACTGTGCTATAGCATTATAGGCGGTGCTGGCAAATTTTGGCGAACCAATTCTTTTGGCTTCTTCTAGTGCTAAGTTCCAATAGTTTAATGCAAGACTGGTATTTTTCATCGCGGCGTGAATACTACCAAATTGTAAATAGGTTGAAGTAAGCCAGTAGGTAATTCCCGATTTAACAGCTAATTCATACGCTTTTTGGGTATATATAAGAGCCGAGTCTATTTTGCCCATAGCTAAATAGATAGTTCCCATATCATTCACCGCGCATACGTAAATAATATCTGTATCATATTTTGTTCCTGCTTCAATTGCATCTTTATTGTAAGCAACAGCTTTTTCAAAGTCCCCCATGGTTAAATAGGTTAAAGCCAACATTGCTTTCGCAAAGGTTTTTAGTCGATCATTTTTCGACTCTTCAGCCGCTTGATTTGCTTTAATGCCAAACTCTAAACTCTTTATTTTATTACCAAAGGCGATATAATCGTAGCAAAGACAACAGTAGCCTAACACTTGACATACTAGGTCATTATTTTTTTGCCCGAGACGAAGTATAATTTCTGAATTGTGCATGTCCTCTACCGGATTGGTTTCAGAAATCGTTAATGCACTCATTGCCAAGTAATACCGTGCACTATCATTTTTTTCGGCTGTAATTTTTGGTAAAAGCGAATCAATATTCGGGGGCTTTTGTGAAAAATCAACTTTGGCGCTTTGTGCCTCAGCAAATGAAAAAACACCCAAAAAAATGAGTGAAAAAATGGCTTTTTTCATCTTAATAAATTTGATTGAATGTAAACTTATTTTTTCTTTTATTTACTGAAATTTATTAACCTTTATAGGGTTATATATTAAATGTAAAAATCTATAAAATGAAAACACTCTTCTTAAATTTCATGATAGCCGCTACATTAATTGCATGTACTTCTCCAGCTACTCAATTCGACTTAGCAGCTGCCAAAAAGGAAATTGAAACGGCTAACCGTGCTCTTTCGGATTATATGGCTAAAGGGGATTCTGTATCACTTGCCTCGGCTTATAGTACGGACGGCGCTTTGATGTTAAATAACATGCCCGCAGTTAAAGGGAAAGAAAACTTAATTACGTTATGGGGTAGTTTTATAAATGCCGGTATGGGTGGTTTAGAACTCACTACAATTGAAGTTTGGGGCGATGAGAATTATATCACTGAAGAAGGGCTTATTGTAATTAAAGCAAAAGACGGTACCCAATTAGACAGGGGAAAATATTTAGTGCTATGGAAAAAGGAAAATGGCAAATGGAAGCTTCATAGAGATATATCTAATTCCGATCTTCCTGTGGTAACACCATAAATAACGAGTAAATAATGGAAGTCCATCATCCGCATCATCCCACTCATAAAAAAAAGTGGTCTGAATATATCATTGAGTTTTTGATGTTGTTTGCCGCGGTTACACTTGGTTTTTTTGCTGAAAATCAGCGCGAACACTATGTAGAGGGGCATCGCGAAATTCAGTTTATGGAAAGTCTTATGGACGACCTGGCAAAGGATAAAATTGAAGTAAATTCTGCAAGGGAGTACACCACCACTCAGATTAGTAATCTCGATACGGCTATTAGTTTATTATCAAAAAATAACTGGACATCAGAGAATATTAAAATATTTTATCGAGTAAGTTTAAAAACTGGAGGTAACAGACCCATGACATTTATCGATAAAACATCTTCCCAGTTAAAATCGGGTGGAATGCGTTTAATTAGAGATAAAGAGGTGAGTAGACTCATTACTGAATATTGGCAATTGATTGCACAGTTAAATGAGTTTGAAAGCCAAACAATATTCATGTATAAGGCTAATATTAAGAATATGGCTTATAAAATTATTGATGGCACAAAGTACATCGATGTAAAAAATAAGATTATTGGTGATGATGCTCAACTAATCACGAGTGACCGAACTTTTCTAGCCGAATACAATAATCGATTAATAAATTTGAGATTTGATCTTAATAAATTTTTAATTGAATTTGCATATACGCGCCTTGATAAAAAAATCAATGAATTACAGACTGAAATAGCAATAAAGTATAATCTAGGATATAAAAGAAATTAATTTGCACTCATTAATTAGAAAATGCGACTGTTGATTATCATATTGTTTTTCATTTTTAATTACTGTTTTGGGCAGCAAAAAAGTTCATTACCTCCCAAATATGTTTTTAAATCATTTGTTATCTCTTCGCAACCAAAAAAGCCAATTCCAGTTATTAGGCCTGATTTCATTAGTTTAAAGCAAGGGTACATCTGTAAGCAAGAGTGGAAGTTTGAAAAGAAAAC
>JAFMJX010000220.1 GCA_017853235.1 Chitinophagaceae bacterium
AAGCAATCGCAATACCTAAACGCTGCTTCATACCTAAAGAAAAGCTTTGCACTTTATCATGAGCACGATGCGCCAAACCTACTTGCTCTAAAGTTTGAGTAATATTACTTGTGGGCACTTTTTGTTTTCGAACTTTAGCAAACAATTGCAAGTGTTCAGTAGCAGTTAAATAAGGATATAAATCGGGTCGCTCTATAATCGCACCCACTTGTTCTAAAATAGAGGCCCTACTTTTTTGTATCGACTTTCCAAATAGTTCAATGTTACCACTACTTGGATGTATTAAAGATAAGAGCATACGAATGGTAGTACTTTTACCAGAACCATTTTGTCCCAAAAATCCAAAAACCTGTCCAGCCTGTACTTCAAAGCTTAGCCCATCCACCGCCTTGAGCGAACCAAAATGCTTACTAATATTTTCTACTTTAATCACTGCCATACTGTAATAACAAAAAACCCCAAACAATGTTTGGGGTTTTTATATCAATTTAATATGAAATTTTCTATTTGTATTGAGGAATCAAGCTATTAGCAAGTTCTAGCATTTGCTTTAAGCCATCTTCAGGTAAATTACCCTTTTTGAATTCTGCTAAAACATGTGGTAATTTATTAGACATTTCTAACAAGAAATGTGCTTCAAAATCCTTCACTTTACGCACGGAAACTTCTTTCAATAAACCATTTGTTCCTAAATAAATAATGGCTACTTGTTTTTCAACTGTGAAAGGAGTGTATTGTGCTTGTTTTAAGATTTCTACGTTTCTTGCACCTTTATCAATTACATTTTTTGTAGCTGGATCCAAATCACCACCAAACTTAGAAAACGCTTCTAATTCGCGATATAAAGCTTGGTCAAGTTTTAAAGTACCAGATACTTTTTTCATGGATTTAATTTGAGCGTTACCACCCACACGACTTACAGAAATACCTACGTTAATCGCTGGACGAATACCTGCGTTAAACAAGTTACCCTCCAAGAAAATTTGTCCATCGGTAATTGAAATTACATTGGTTGGGATATACGCAGATACGTCACCCGCCTGTGTTTCAATAATAGGTAATGCAGTTAATGACCCTCCCCCTTTTACCAAATGTTTGATAGAAGCAGGTAAGTCATTCATATTTTTAGCTACCTCATCATTTGCAATCACTTTTGCGGCACGCTCTAATAAACGACTGTGCAAATAGAATACATCTCCAGGATATGCTTCACGACCTGGAGGACGACGTAACAATAAAGAAACCTCACGATAAGCGACCGCTTGTTTTGATAAATCATCAAATACAATTAAAGCTGGACGACCAGTATCACGGAAGAATTCACCAATTGCAGCACCCGCAAATGGTGCATAGAATTGCAATGGAGCAGGATCCGCTGCAGGTGCAGCTACAATAGTAGTATACGCCATGGCGCCATTGTCTTCTAAGGTTTTCATTACCCCAGCAATAGTGGATGCTTTTTGTCCAATTGCAACATAGATACAATACACAGGATTACCTGCATCAAAAAATTCTTTTTGATTGATAATAGTATCTACGCAAATTGCAGTCTTACCAGTTTGACGGTCACCAATTACCAACTCACGTTGACCACGACCAATTGGAATCATCGCATCGATTGCTTTGATACCTGTTTGTAATGGTTCTTTAACCGGTTCACGGAAAATAACCCCTGGAGCTTTACGCTCTAAAGGCATTTCATATAAGTCTCCTTTAACAGGGCCCTTTCCATCAATGGGTTCACCCAATGTATTAATAACACGGCCTACCAAACCTTCTCCTACTTTGATAGAAGCGATTTCACCTGTTCTTTTTACTTTGTTGCCTTCTTTAATGCTTTTGCTGTCACCCATCAATACCACACCTACATTATCTTCTTCCAGGTTCAAGGCAATTGCTTTGGTGCCGTTTTCAAACTCCACCAACTCCCCACTTCTTACTCCATTTAAACCATACACACGGGCAATACCATCACCCACTTGTAATACGGTTCCCACTTCTTCCAAATCAGCCGATGCGTTGAAATTACTTAGTTGTTGTCTAAGTATCGCTGAAATTTCATCTGGTTTAATGTCCGCCATAAATATATATTTTAATGTATTTTATTTTTTAAATTTTACTAATATACTCGTTATTCAAAAATTGCTTTTTAATATCTTTCAAATCTCTCAAAACACTTGCGTCTAATAAATTATTGTCAAACTCTAATACAAAGCCGCCAATTAAATCCGGGTTAGTTTGTGTCGTTAATTCTACAGACCCAAATTGAGTAGATGATTTGACTTTTTGTTCGATTGAATTTTTAATATCATCACTTACTTCAACAGCAGTTGTTAATGTTACTTGATGTATTCCCTTTAAGGCATTGTATTGTTCGATAAAAGCATTTGCCATTTCTGGTAATGCTCCTTCTCTTCCTTTTTTAACTAGCAATACATTGAAAGAGGCGGTCAAAACACTTACTTTATCTTTGGTAACTGCGGTAAGAATACTGTTTTTTTGATCTGCTTTAATAATAGGGCTACGCAATAAATTCACCAATTCAGCACTGGCTTTACAAACTGCTTGCACATATTTCATATCTGCATAAACAGTTTCTAATTGACCTTGCTCCAAGGCTAAGTCAAGTAAACTTTTTGCATATCTGCCTGCTAAACGTGCATTCGACATTTTATTCTTTTTAATTTAACTTAACTCCGTCTGCTAATTCTTTAATATACTTTTCTTGATCCGCTTTATTGGACAACTCTCTTCTTAATACTTTTTCAGCTACCTCAACTACTAAACTGCCTACTTGATTTTTAACATCAGAAATAGCAGCATTTTTTTGTTGTGTGATAGCAGCTTGTGCATCCGCTACAATTCTATCGTATTCGGACTTTGCTTTATCCTTTGCTTCAGCAACCATTTTTTCAGAGGCTTCTTTTGCTTCTTTAATAAGTGTAGCTCTTTCTTCACGCGCCTTTGCTAATAATGCTTCATTTTCATTTTGCATAGCTGCAATTTCAGCTTTCATTTTATCGGCTTTTTTCAAAGCATCTTCAATGCCACTTTCACGATCGTGAATGGCTTTTAAAATGGGCTTCCAAGCAAATTTTCCCAATACGATTAATAAAACCAAAAAGGCAATGGTATTCCAAAACACCAAACCAATATCGGGAAGTACTAAAGGGTTTATTTCTAAAAACATATTATTCAAATTATCTTTTATAAATCATTTCATTAAAAATGATAGGCCCTTC
>JAFMJX010000221.1 GCA_017853235.1 Chitinophagaceae bacterium
TTCTTTGATAAGAACTATCAATTTACTTTTTAGCTGATTGATTAGAGAAGTATTAGAATGATCATGTATCATATTATTCATTTCATGGGGATCTTTAGTCAGGTCATACAATTCCCATTCATTATGAGGACCATAAAATCTTATTAATTTATAACGCTGTGTTCTAATACCAAAATGTGGGGCTACTCTATGAGGTTCTGGATATTCGTAATAATGATAATAAATCGCATCTCTCCACTTGAATGAAGCATGGGTATTTTTAAGCATTGGGAAAAAGCTTTTTCCTTGCATGTCATTGGGGATATGAATACCTACCATATCTAATAAAGTGGGTGCAAAGTCAATATTTTGAACCATTTTGTCCACTTTTGTGCCAGGTTTTATCTTGGTTGGATATTTAATTACAAATGGAGTTCTTACACTTTCCTCATACATAAATCTTTTGTCAAACCATCCATGTTCCCCCAAATAAAAACCTTGGTCAGAGGCATAAATCACAATGGTATTTTTACTAAGTCCAGTGCTGTCTAAATAATTCAAAATTCGCCCAATATTTCTATCTAACGATTTTGCAGTGGCTAAATAGTCTTTCAAATAACGTTGATATTTCCATTGTATCACAGCTATTGAATCGTTTTTAATTTGCTCATATTGTTTTTGTATAGATTTATAATAATTAGAGTAAGCTTCTTTTTCACTCACACTCAATCTGCCAAACATACCTGGCTTTTTATAGTCAACATTCATTTTTAAATCATCCCCCAAAAGCATGGTTTTATTGATTGTCATATCCTGCTCTTCAGCAGCTAACCTACCTTGATAGGTATCAAAAAAATTATCAGGTATTTTAAATTCTTCTTGATCATACGCACCTAGATCTTCTATGGCAGGCATCCAGTTTCGATGTGTTGCTTTTTCCCCAATCACCAGAAAAAAAGGCTTTAATGTATCTCTTTTTCGCAACCAGTCAAAAGAAAAATCACTTATGAGATTCGTAACATACCCTTTGTATCGAATAGTATCATGAGTCATGTTTATAAAATCGGGCTGATAATAATTCCCTTGATCAGGTAAAATTTTCCAATAATCAAAACCCTGAGGGTAAGATTGCAAATGCCATTTACCCACCCAAGCAGTTTGGTAGTTTGCATTTTGCAATAATTTTTGAACTTGTTGTTGTGAACCATCAAACAATCTACGCGGGCTATTATCTTTTAATCCATTAATATGGCTAAACTTGCCGGTTAAAAGAACAGCTCTACTAGGTGCACAAATAGAATTGGTAACAAAAGCATTTTTTAAGATGGCGCCTTCATAAGCAATGCGATCAATATTGGGTGTTTTCATTAAGTTACTTTCATATGCGCTGATGGCTTGTTGGGCATGGTCATCGGAAAATATAAATACAATGTTGGGTCTGCTATTTATCTGTGAAAAAGAATTTTGGGGCATCAATGACATTACAAGCAAATAAGTATAAATAATATTTCGAATCATATTTGTAGAATTAATTATTTTTTAAAAATGGCTTGCAACGTCAAATACCTTACACAAGCAATATTTTATACTATAAATTTAATTCGAATAATGCAAACAAAATATTAAAAATAAAAGTGATTTAAATCATTTTAGAATAACAATTAAATGATAATTTTGAATGGATGATTCATTTCATTTTCAACCCTCATGCAGGGCAGCAAAAAAGCGCGCAAAAAAGTAAAATTTTACAACTTTTGCGTGATGTTCCTAATAGTTTAGTTTGGATCACTACCCAACCTTTGGAGGCCACTCAAATGGCACAAAAAGCGATTGCACAAAAAGCCGAAAAAGTAGTAGCTGTGGGAGGCGATGGTACTATTAATGAAGTTGCATCAGCACTCCTTGAAACTACTATTCCATTAGGAATCATTCCTTTAGGTTCGGGGAATGGACTTGCCAGACACTTGGGAATTCCTCTTCAACCTAAAGAAGCTTTACAGGTAGCGCTAACAGGAAAAGAGATCGCCATAGACGTGGGTCTTATAAATAATCGACCATTTTTTTGTACCATGGGAATTGGTTTTGATGCCAAAGTAGCTACTCTCTTTTCAACATCCACCAAAAGAGGCTTTATGAATTATGTGAAAGCCACCTTAAAAACTTTATTTCATTATAGGAGTATCTCAATAAGTATTAATAAGGGTCCTTTTGAAAAAATATTTTCAATAACGATTGCCAATGCCAATCAATTTGGAAACAATGCTTATATATCCCCCCACTCTGATATTCAAGATGCTCAATTAGAAGTGGTTAAGATAAAGCCCTTAAATTTTTTTCATGCTGGTATAATAGCTGTACAACTTTTTTTAAAAAAAATACATACTTCTCCTAAAGTTGCAATTACGTCTATTAAATCTATACAAATTCAATACCAATCCAATCAACCTTTACATATAGATGGAGAAGCCCTTTTAACAACACAAGATCATTTAGATATTACCATTGACCCCTTATCACTTCTTATAGTGGCACCTTATTAAAAAATCATTTACATTTTTGTGGCAAAACCAACCATAAAGTGCATAAAATACATCCAGGGTATTAAAATTTATATCTAAGCAAGTATCTTCAAAGAATTATATGAAAAATATTTACACCCTACTTGTCATGTTTTGTTGTTTAAATGCGAATAGCCAAAAAAATAAGGCTCGTTTAAATGATTCCACAACCAATACTGCTACTCATTATTCTTTGGAAGACGTCGTTGTGACTGCACAGAAAAAAGAAGAATTAGCACAAAAAATTCCAATGAGCTTAACCGTTTTTTCTAGTAATACTATAGACCAACTTAAACTTTGGAGTAATAAAAATATTTCAGGACTCGTGCCCAATTTATACAGTGCAGACCCTGGTGATCATAGAGATATCATTAGTATTCGTGGCATCAGTTCTACTTCTTATGATCCAGCTGTTGTTACTTACATTGATGGCGTTGCCCAATTCAATTTAGATACATATATCCCCACGTTAAATGATATTGAACGCATTGAAGTTTTAAGAGGTCCTCAAGGAACATTATATGGACGTAATGCAATGGGTGGTGTCATTCATATTATTACCAAGCAACCCAATAATTCTACACATGGAATTGCTGAAATCACAACTGGAAATTATGGTTTACAAAGAATTATTGGAAGTATAAAATTTCCAATCATCCATGATAAACTGTTTTTTGGAGTTAGTATTTTAAAGCAACAAA
>JAFMJX010000028.1 GCA_017853235.1 Chitinophagaceae bacterium
GAGACCTTTTTTCGATTTTAAAATTTGATGATCTAAGCCAACAATGTTAATTTTATAACTAAGAACAAACATTAGTTAGATGGAGAAAATTTTAGTCATAGGTGCAGGAGGACAATTAGGAACAGAACTTACAAAAGCATTAGCAAATAAATACGGTTCGGATGCAGTGATCGCATCTGATTTTCAAGAAAGTGTTAGAAGTAAATTTGAATATTGCAGTTTTAGAACCTTGAATGTGATGGATAGGGAAGCTGCTGCAACACTTATCAAAGAAGAACAAATTACACAGATTTATCATTTAGCTGCAATCCTTTCAGCGAGTGGAGAAAAAAATCCAATCCAAGCTTGGGATTTAAACATGGGTGGTTTATTATCGGTATTAGAATTATCCAAAGAACATAATATCAAAAAAATATTTTGGCCAAGTTCGATTGCTGTGTTTGGACCTGATACTCCAAAAGTAAATACAACACAGGACGCCTTTAAAAATCCCACTACAGTTTATGGAATTTCAAAATTAGCAGGCGAACATTGGTGCGAATATTATTTTAATAAATATGGCGTAGATGTTAGAAGTTTGAGATACCCAGGATTGATTGGTTATAAATCGATGGCAGGGGGAGGCACCACGGATTATGCAGTAGATATTTTTCATAAAGCTGTGAATCAAGAAAACTTTAGCTGTTTTTTACAAGAAGATACCTACCTCCCAATGATGTACATGGAAGATGCAGTAAATGCAACAATTCAACTTATGGAAGCGCCTGCTGCAGCAATTAAAATAAGAACAAGTTATAATATTTCAGGGATGAGTTTTTCGCCTAAAGAAATTTATGATTGCATCAAAATGCATGTACCCAATTTTAAAATAAGTTATGCTCCTGACTTTAGGCAACAAATTGCAGATAGTTGGCCAAAAAGTATTGATGATACTGCAGCAAAATTGGATTGGGGTTGGAAAGCAAACTATGACCTTACTAAAATGACTGGCGAAATTTTAACTAAATTGCCAGTATATTTTAATTATCAAAAAAAGTAAAATTACATTATGTACGAACAATATAAATCCTTCATTACAAAAGAAATAGAATCCATAAAAGAAGCAGGGTTATTTAAAAAAGAACGTGTCATCACCTCCCCACAGTCCTCTGAAATAACCATTCAAGGAGGACAAAAAGTATATAATTTTTGTGCAAATAATTATTTGGGATTATCCTCTCATCCTAAAGTGCTACAAGCTGCAAAAGATGCGATAGATACCCACGGATTTGGAATGTCCTCGGTACGTTTTATTTGTGGAACTCAGGATATTCATAAAACTTTGGAGGAAAAAATATCAACTTTCTTAGGGACTGAGGATACTATTTTATACGCGGCAGCATTTGATGCAAATGGAGGTGTATTTGAACCCTTATTAGGAGAAAAAGATGCAATCATTTCGGATGCGTTAAATCATGCTTCTATTATTGATGGTATTAGATTATGTAAATCGATGCGCTATAGATATGAGCATAATTCCATGGACGATTTAGAAGCCAAATTAAAACAAGCAATTGCAGATGGTGCTCAACAAAAAATGATTGTAACTGATAGCGTATTTTCCATGGATGGAACGATAGCACAATTAGATAAAATAGTAGCATTAGCAGAAAAATACGAAGCATTAATTATGATAGATGAATGTCATTCCTCTGGATTTATGGGGAAGACGGGAAGAGGGGTGCATGAATTAAAAGGTGTGATGGGTAAAATTGATATCATCACAGGAACATTAGGAAAAGCATTAGGTGGTGCATCAGGTGGGTTTACTTCAGGACGTAAGGAAATTATTGATATGTTAAGGCAAAGATCAAGGCCTTATTTATTTTCTAATACATTAGCGCCTTCTATTGCAGGCGCATCCATTGCTGTATTTGACTTATTATCTAAAACAACGGAACTACGTGACAAACTTGAAGTAAATACAAAATATTTTAGAGAAAAAATTTCAGCGGCTGGCTTTGATATTAAGCCAGGTGAACACCCTATCATTCCCATCATGTTGTATGATGCAGTGGTGTCACAAAAAATGGCAGAAAAATTATTAGACAAAGGAATTTATGTTATAGGATTTTATTACCCAGTGGTACCAAAAGGACAAGCACGTATTCGTGTACAAATTTCTGCAGGTCATAGCATGGATCAATTAGATCATGCGATCCATTCATTCATTGAAGTAGGAAAAGAACTTGGTGTGATTTAATGATATTTTAAGCAAAAAAACTCCCTTAGCTCAATCACTAAGGGAGTTTTTTATGAATAGTGCTAAATGATTTTTAATCCTTTATGAAAGATTTATAAAACGAAATCATTCTATTTAAATCACTCTTTCCAATGCGTTCGTCAATACCATGAAAGCCTTTCATATCTTGAGCTGCAGCAAAATTAAGTACTGCTTCACTGTTATTTCTAAAGTATCTGGAATCGGTTGCGCCAATCATTAAGTAGGGCGTTACGATGACATTAGGAACTGTCTTATAAATGATATTTTCAATCTTTTTAAAAGCCGCGCCATCAAAGGGTGTTACAGCAGATGGTTCCATTAATGAAATAGTTTGTTTTTTTACTTGTACTCTATCGTCATGAATCGCTTTAGTGACAAAAGCAACAACATCATCGCTGGTTTGACCAGGTAAAATACGACTATTAAAAGTGGCTTTAGCTACTGATGGAATCACATTGTCCTTAATGCCTGCATGAATAATTGTAGGCACTAATGTTGTATGCAACATCGCATTTGTTTCTTTTGATTTTTCCATGCCTTTCATTACTAAGCCATTAAAAAGCCATAGATTACTTAATACTAAGCGTTTCATGAATGACTCCCCATTTTTTGTACGATTCAATAATTCTTGTACAGTTGGGGTAATGGCGCCTGGCATTTGATGTGCTCTGATATTTTCTATTGCTTTATTTAAAACATCAATTGCAGTTTCGGGGACTGGCATAGAAGAATGCCCGCCTGGAATTTCTACACTTAAATCAATATTAGTATACCCTTTTTCATTGGTACCAATAAGTGCCACTGATTTATTTAAACCTTTAAAATGTTGCGAATCAATTTGGCCTCCTTCATCTAAAACTAATGCAGGTTTTATATGATTATCTTTAAACCATTGACTATATATTTTAGTACCTCTTTTACCTGAAATTTCTTCATCATGACCAAAGCATAAATAAATGGTACGGGCAGGTGTAAAATTTTCTTTTAGCAATTGCTCTGTAGCTTCTAAAATAGAAATAACTGCAACTTTATCATCCACTGCCCCCCTACCCCAAATAGTATCATTTTTAATCATGCCACTAAAGGAAGGCACTTGCCATTTTTTTTCGGCTGCTGCTTCCACTGGAACTACATCCATATGACCCATTAAAACATAAGGAGCCAAAGTAGTGTCCTTGCCTACCCACTTATATACATAGCTAAATTGGTTAAAGGATTGTCTGGTTAATTTTTGGTGAATGGTAGGATAAGTGGTTTCCATGAAATGTCTGAATTTCAAAAATTCGGCAGTATCAATGGCTAGTGTATCACCAAAAGAAACAGTTTTAATTTGAATTGCTGCACTTAAATGTTGAGCAGAGGAATCTGAAACTGTAGCTATGTTTTCAACAGTATATGTTGGTAAAACGTTATTAGAAGAAATCGTCTTAGTTATCAAAATAACTAATAATAAAAGAAATGCTCCTAATGCAATCTTGAGAATTTTCTTGATCATTGTATAAATTTGAGATGATGCCACAATTTACAAGAAATAATGAAAACAATAAAAGGTATTCATGGCATAATCATTAATTTAGTAGCCCAATATGAATTTTCAAATAGCTTATCATTTTTCGCCTACCGAGTGGGTATGCATACTTCTCGCATCCTTTATTATAGGCCTCACAAAAGGGGGTATAAAAGGAGTGGACATGTTAAGCGTAACCATTATGGCCATCGTATTTGGAAGTAAATCATCTACTGGAATTGTATTACCTCTTTTATGTTTTGCCGACATTGCAGCAGTATCCTATTATAATAGACATGCTCAATGGAAATATTTTTGGAAAATCACTCCTTGGATGGCACTGGGCGTTTTATTGGGTGTTTATTTTGGAAAAGAAATGAATGAACTCGTTTTTAAAAAAATGATGGCAATGATCATTTTTGTGACTATTTGCATAGTGTTGTATATGGAATATCGAAAGTCTAAAAAAATACCAGAAAATACATTTTTTGCCGCAAGTACAGGTTTAGCTGCTGGCTTTACTACTATGATAGGAAATTTAGCAGGCGCTTTTTCTAACTTATATTTTTTAGCAATGCGATTATCCAAAAATGATTTTATTGGAACGGCAGCTTGGATTTTTTTGTTTATGAATTTATTTAAATTACCCTTTCAAGTTTTTTATTGGAAAAATATCACTGCAACTTCTTTCAAACTAGACCTCATATTATTGCCAGCATTAGCTGTAGGATTTATCACAGGGGCAAAATTGGTACAAAAAATTCAAGATGAACAATATCGAAAAATAGTAATTGTTTTAACATTAATAGGATCAGTCATTATGTTAATGAAACACTAGCTTTAATGCTGTATGACTATTTTTTTACTGGAAATAAACTTGTCAGTTTCGAAATTTACAAAGTACACTCCAGTGGGCAAAACACTAGAATCAATTTCTTTATTTTTTGTAAGTAGCATAACATCCCCCATCATATTTAAAATTCTAATTTGAAAATTTTGGATATTATCTTTGGGTTGTACTACTATTTTATTATTAGCCGGATTGGGAAACACTTTAATAAAATCATTGCTAATAATATCATTGACTCCAGTAATTAATGAAGGAACTATTGAATAACTATAAGCAACTTCGCCATTTTTTCGTGTAGCGTTTTCTTCTGAAGGTAAATAAGTCCTAATATAGTCCACTTGTGCTTTATCAGCACTCACCGTAACATACATATAGCCTCGATTTGGCATTAAAGTTCCATTTAAATATCCGTAAGGTGTGCCTGTCATTGTGGTGATATTTTTTGCTGATGGCTGTGGCACTTCTTGATATACAATTCCATCCTTATCTTGCTTGGCAAAAAGATGATCATGACCATGAAAATAAATACTGGCTTTATTTTCAAACATTAAATAATGAATAGGCTTATCCCAACCTGGTCTATTGGTGGTAAATCCAAATGTAGAATCGGTATTTCTACCCCCCATCTCGTATAGATGAGCGAACTCGGAACCCCCACGACCCTCAGTTCCAGAACCACCCACTAACTGATGACTAAATAAAAATTTAAATTTTGCTTTACTATTAGCAAGTGTGTTTTTTAACCAATTATATTGAGTTAATCCAAGTGACCAACCCCATTCTGGTTTTGATTTTGAATACATGTAAGGATCAATAACTACGAACAATGCATTACCCCATTCCCAAGCATAATAATTTTCACGAATGCCTACATTTGTTTCAGGAACAGTATTTCCCGAATAAAAATTATTAGGGAATGGGTTAGGAAAATAAGTTTTTCTAATTAAAGCTGCCATGGTAGGTAAACTTGAAATATCTGTATTAGGAAGCCACCCCAATTCGCCTTCATGATTTCCTAATGTAACAAACAAAGGCACGGAATGGGTAATCTGGTTAAAATATGTACGAAATAATAAAGTACGATCTATGATGGACGATTTATCAATCACCGGAAGTTTATCGCTCATAGCATTATCTCCTAAATCAATTATAAAATCTGGATTTTTTGATAACATATGTTGCAAGGTTAACTTATAGGCATCCGGATTTGTATTACTATCTAAATGTGGATCCGCCTCTACTACAAACGAAAATGTATACCCCGGCTTACGTTGGGTTTGAAAAGAATGTTCCAAAGCTGAAATGTATGTTCCATTATTAGCTAGGCGATATTTTGTCCTATAATAATATTTTGTATTTGGCATTAAGTTTTTAAAGTCTACTTCAATAGGAGTGTCAGCAATTGTAGTATAAATAGGGGTTGTTTGGGCATAGCTTCCTGGAGTAGTGCCATACTCCCAATATACATTTACGCTTTTGTCAAACAATATGCTCAAAGTAATGGCAGAATCAGTAGGTCTGCCTAAAATTTCAGTATAATTTTGAGCTGAAGTAATTTGAATTATTCCTGAAAATAGACAGCTTAATAGCAATATTTTAACCATTTTCATATATAACCATCTTATTTGTTAAATTAGACTAAAGCATTTAAAAAAGGTTTAATATAAGTTAAACTTTAATTATATGTTTTTGTCTAAAATATATAGAATGAAAAATTTATGAAAAGTAAAATAATGAATTTAATAGTTACATTATTTAGTATCATAAATTTATGCTGCTCCAAGGATTCCTCAACAACTTCAAATGTGACACCCCCCACCAACATCGCCAAACAGCTTAATTTTGTGGGAACAGGTTTTACAAATAATGGGACCTACCCCAAATTATACACTTGTGATAGCAGTGGTATTTCCCCAGGTCTTCAATGGTCAAATGCACCCGCAGGTACTACAAATTATGTTGTCACAATGCACCATTTCCCTCCCACTTATCCTATAGAAAGTAAGCATGTGTATTTAACATTATATAATATTCCAAGTACTATTACTGCATTACCCGAAAACAATAAAACGATTGGATTATTTGGAATAAATACGGTGGATGGTAAAAACACTTATACCCCACCTTGTTCACAAGGGCCGGGTGCAAAAACCTATATACTAACATTGTATGCATTAAATGCAGCACCTACTATTAGTGTTCCAGCCAATCAAGTCACTATGGATATTGTTTTGGCGGGTATAAGAAATAAGATTTTAGACAGCGCCATCATGACGGTGACATATACACGATAAAAAATAATATTATGAAAAGGAAAACTTTATTACTATTTATCATAGCTTGTTTTTTTGCTCCAATCATTATGAAAGCACATACAGGTGGTCACTTTCATCAAGGAGACGGAACTATTTTTAATAACTGGCGATTAAAAAATGGAGCTGTTTTAAGTGGTAATTTTTCAATGAACAAGGATAGTATTATTTATTTAGAGCAATTAAATGGTCGCATTTTGGCAGTTGCAATGCAAGACTTAATAGAACAAGATCAAAAATTGGCAAGATTTAAAATACATCAATTCCAACAAATTAATGGTGTCAATGAAATAATTCAAACTCCTTTTTCTATTTTTCAATTAATTACAAATTGGTTGTTTTATATCGCATTAATAACCTGTGGAATAATTGTTTTGTATGAATTAAAGCCTAATATTTTTCGTATTCTATTTTTAAATGAACGCAGAAAATATGCAATAGTTGTTGTTACGCTTATATCTACATTTGTTATAGCATGTAGTAAAACAAGTGCTACCAGTAGTTCAACCAATAATAATGGGGGCACAAACCCAATAAGTATTACACTACCAAAAACTACAACTGGCTTTATTGATTCCGCATTTATGCCATATAAACCTTCTCTATCCACTAAATGGGATGATACTTATTTTTATGTAGCATCTACTGGAATACCTAATCATAATATGATGATTGGAATTACAAGTTGGCAACAACAAGTTCCCATTTCACAACCATATATTGATAATAATAGTTGGTCTATTCCTTTGCAACCAGCTTATGCCACCACTCCTTTAAGTACAAAAACAAACTTAATGAAAGGTGCAGTGGCAATTGCTGTAAATGGTATACCAATTTTTAATGCGCTTAATAACCGTGGGGAAGATTCCTATTTAATTGGAGAATTAGACAATTGGGGAGGTCATTGTGGTCGTGGTGATGATTACCATTATCATGCTGCCCCATTGCATTTATCATCAACTTCGGGATTAAAACCTATTGCATTCGCACTTGACGGATTTCCAGTTTATGGAAGTAAAGAACCCGATGGAACAAACATGGCATTACTTGACACTTGTCATGGCCATGTTGGGTCTAATGGTATATATCATTATCATGGAACTATTGATTATCCTTATGTAGTAGGTGCAATGAAAGGAAAAGTGAATTTAGACCCCACTACCCCTGCTCCCGAAAATCAAATACTTCCACAAGCATTTACTAAACCTGTAAGACCAGCTACAAATCCTTTAAAAGGAGCCGTCATTACCGACTTTGTAGCTGTGGGTACCAATGGCTATTTACTAACCTATAAAATTGGAACAAAAAACGGATATGTAAAATACAATTGGGATTTGAGCAATAAATATACTTTTACTTTAACAGATACTGCTGGAATAGCAGTGACAACAAGTTACCAGAGATAAATTTAAAGACATGTATAAATATATATTTTTAACATTAAGCATTGTGATTGGAGGATGTACAAAAAAAACAACTTCAACTAGCAATACTAGTACTATAAATTCTTATAATGGATCTGGATTTGTAACTCAAGGGTTAGCTAGTGTAACAAATAATAATATTTATAGCTGTGCAGGTGGTCGTATCACTAATATTGGAAATATTACAAATAATAATAAAACGTGGATTGTACCAGGTGAGAATAATTTTATTAATGGATTGAAATTATTTGATTTATATAATGAATGTAATGGTAAAACACCTTTAAATATCAATGTTGCTGACACATCAAAAGCGCCCATCATTATCATTGATAATGATGGAGAAATTATTTCAGGATTTATTTATGGTGACAATTATTTTGAACTATATGTTAATGGGAAGTTAGTAGGTATAGATCCAGTACCATACACTCCATTCAATTCTTGCTTTGTAAAATTTAAAGCCAAAAGACCTATTAAATATGCTATTAAATTAATTGATTGGGAAGAAAATTTAGGTATAGGTACCGAATTAAATAACGGGAATGCTTTGTATCCTGGCGATGGTGGGTTTATTGCAAAATTTAGTGACGGAACCATCACTAATTCAAACTGGAAAGCGCAAGTATTTTACATTGCTCCTTTAAGTAATGTAAATTGTGTAATAGAAAATGGAAGTAGCAGAAATTCAAGTGGATGCAATGTACTACCGACATCTACGAATAATGCATATGCACTACATTGGGAAATTGCCAACAATTGGTTTGCTACAGACTTTGATTATACAAGTTGGCCTAGTGCTAGCACTTTTACTACATCTCAAGTAGGGCCTAAAAACGCTTATACTAATTTCACAGCCCAATTTAATGACGCTCAATTTGTATGGTCGTCAAATTTAATATTAGACAACCTTGTTTTATTAAGATTTACTGGAAACTAAAACCATTTGTAAATAATTAGGTTTAACTTGTTTAAACGTTTAGATTAAATGATAAAATTCATGTTAAATTTTTATCATTTATCATTTCATACATCCTTCATATAAGTAGAAAAAATAAAATGGTTGAAATATTAATAAAAAGGGTTCTTCTTGAAGATATTGAATTACTTCAAAAAATTGGACGTCAAACATTTTCAGAAACTTTTTCTAGTAGCAATTCTTCGGAAAATATGCAAAAATATTTAGAGGAAAGCTTTGCTAAAGAAAAATTGATTTTAGAATTGCAAAATGTTAATTCAATATTTTTCTTTGCTCAATATGAAAATGAAGTAGTGGGATATTTAAAAATAAACTTTGGTGCTAATCAAACCGAATTAAAGGACGATAAAGCTGTTGAAATAGAACGTATCTATGTTTTACAAGCATACCAAGGAAACAAAATAGGACAACTATTGTATGAAAAAGCAATACAAGTAGCTAATGAATCAAAGGCTGATTATATTTGGTTAGGAGTATGGGAGGAAAATCAAAAAGCCATAAAATTTTACACTAAAAATGGATTTGTACCTTTTGATAAACATATTTTCAAATTAGGCCATGAGGAACAAACCGATATTATGATGAAATTAGAATTATAATTATGGATCAAAAAGTAACTGAGTATATTTCAAAAGCAAAAAAATGGAAAAATGAAATGGTTTTGCTCAGAACTATTCTTTTAAATTTTAAACTTGAAGAATCCATCAAATGGGGTAAGCCTTGTTATGCTTTCAATAACAGCAATTTAATTATTATTCAAGCTTTTAAGTATCATTGCGATTTAGGATTTTTTAAAGGAGCACTTTTAAAGGACCCTAAAAAGAAATTAGTAAAAGCAGGAGAGCATTCTCAATTAGGACGACAACTTAGATTTTTAAACGAAAATGAAATTGTACAATCTGAGACACTTATTAAATCTTACATTAAAGAAGCAATAGAGGTAGAAAAAAAAGGGCCATCAATTCTACCTAAAAAAGAAATACAAAATATTTCTGTCCCCGAATTAGATGAAATTTTTAAAACAAACATTGAACTTAAAAAGGCATTTCAAGCTCTTACACCTGGTCGTCAACGTGCTTATTTAATATTTTTTTCGGCAGCAAAGCAATCTGATACCAGAATAACCCGAATTCAAAAATGCACTCCAAAAATTTTATGTGGTAAAGGCATGACCGATTGCACCTGTGGACTTTCAAGAAGAATGCCCATATGTGATGGCTCCCACAATAAATTGAAAAAATAAAAGAAGCAGTTAATACATTAAAATATCGCTTTCAAAGTATTAATGATAACTCATTCCTTCATTAAATTTGAATAAAGAATATTCTTTCCCTTTTAAATATCCAGGAACATCAGACAATTGTTTTTCTACTGCCATTTCGGAAATAGGAGTAGTAAAAGGCATTTTCCCAGTTGGGTTAAATTTACCTAAAACAATATCAAGTAATGCCTCATTGGTAGTTCCAAAAGTGGCAATGACTCCTTTAATATTTTTCTTAGTTTGATCATTATAAATTTCATCAATGACCCATGGATTAGTATAATTGATTGCTAAAATAGTAGGCTTTTTACTAGTAAGTGCGTTGACATATTTAACATCAACTGAATTTCTTGACATATCAAGATATAACGGTGATCCATCGGATTGAAATAAAGCTTTAGCACCAGGAGTAACCCAAAAAAGAATACAATCTGCTTCTTCTGGTGTCTTCACAAATTCTACATCATATTTTTTATCTTTTGCTTGATATACAACACTAGGGCTTGCTGCACCTCTTCTTTGAAAATAAGATTCAAAATAAATTTTAGTTTTAGGTTTTAGAGGAAGCGTTTTGTTTTCATTTCTTAATAATACAATTGATTTTCTCATCGCAAGATCTGCTCTTGCTTGAAATTTTGCGTTACCAACAATTTTCTCAGCAGCGTCTTCATCAACATAAGGATTTTCAAAAAGACCTAATGTAAATTTCTCCATGAGTAATCGTGATACTGAATTATCAATAAGTTTCATATCCACCATACCCGACTTTACAGTTTCTAATAATTTAGAAGGATCTCCGGTACCAGAAAATAAATTAACGCCTGCCTCAATTGCTTTTTTATAACGTTCTGTAATTGAAATATCTTCTACACCCCAAGGCATCATATCAATAGGCCCAGTATCTGAATTAATGATTCCTTTAAATCCTAAACTATCCCTTAGCAAATCATGAATCACTTCTTTATTATAGGCATATGCAACTTGTTTGTACTTTGTATCTTGTGGAATAGAGTAATAAGGCATAATGGCTGATGTTCCAGCTTTTATTGCCGCTTTAAATGGAATTAAATTATTTTGAAACATATTACCAGGGAAGTGCTCAAATTTACCCCATTCAAAATGTGGATCTTGACCTCCAACACCTGCACCACCACCAGGAAAATGTTTAGTGGTCAAAGCAATAGAAGTGTTAGATAATTTAGTTCCTTGAAATCCTAATATCACTTCGGTAATCATTTTTGCAACCCAATCGGCATTTTCACCAAAAGTGCCTTCGATCCTTTGCCAACGGGGTTCGGTCGAAAGGTCCGCCATATACATATAGCCTTTTCTTAAACCTACTGCAGCCCATTCTTGTCTTGCTATATCGGCAAATTCACGAACCAATTTTAAATCGCGCATAGCAGATAAACCCAATTCACCAGGCCAGTTAGAAAATACTGTTGCGCCCACACTCAAACCAATCGAGGCATCTTTAGTAATATGATTTCTTGGATTAGATGCAATGATTGCTGGAATTCCTAAACCATCACTTTCTGCAAGTGTTTGTAATTTATTTGCCCACTCCGCAGTCAATCTTGCACTAACATTTGCGCGTAAAATAAAATGACGAAGATGAAATTGTTTAATACCCTTAGTTGCACCTACTGCACTCATATTTGGGAAAGGTAATGGCTTACGAGTGAATATATTGTTAGAAGAAACTTGATCTTCTTCATTTAAATCGCTTGAAGGTGCTACATTATTATCTGTTTGTACATTGATTTGTGCCGAACGTTCACTCTTTAATCGAGAGGTGCTTATAAGCATAAAGCCCACTTTTTCTTCTACGCTCATTTTGGAGAGAAGATCTTTGGTTCTCTCTTCATTGGACAAACGCCAATCTTCATATTTATCAAGTTTGCCATTTTTATTAAGATCTTTAAACTTAAAACCATCTACATTTAATATTGAAACTGTTCTGTGACCCAATATAGGCTGAATAATTTTTTTAGTTTGCGTAGATTGTGAAAATCCAACAACAGAAGATACACATAAGTATAAAAAAATAAAATTCTTGACTCTCATATACAATCGTTTTAATATTAAATTTTAGATATAGTTATTTTTAACAAGCCATTTAAAGTTAGGCAAACTACTAACTTGATTGAAAAATAAATTTTTAAGCAAAGGCCTTAAAAAAGGCTTCTAATTTTTGTTCATCAAGTTGGCCATTAGTTCTTACACTACTGCATAAGTCAATACCATAAGGCTGAACATAATCAATAGCCTGTTTTACATTGTCTTTGTTAATCCCCCCTGCCAAATAAGTAGGGATTTTAATAGATTCTCTAATTTTTTTACTCAAATCCCAATTATGGGTTTTACCCGTTCCCCCCAAAATTTTAGTTGCTAAATTAGGATTACCACTATCAAGTAATATAGCATCAACAAATTGCGAAATTTCAACTGCTTCTTTAATAGAATTTTCATCCATTACATGGATCACTTGTACAATGTTAACTTTTGGAAGTGCTTGTCTTAATTGGTGATATTGTCTGTCTTGTAAAGCATCTACTATTTGAATCGTTGAGGTATTCACTTTTTTATGATGATCAATAATTGAAGTAACAGTTGTTTCACTAGTTAATAAAAAAGTAGCAATAGAAGATGGAACTGATTTAGCGATTTCATGAATGAGTTCGTCAGAAATCACTCCAGGACCACTTGGCATCCTGCCTACTAATCCAATTGCAGAAGCTCCATGTTCAATGGCTAATGCAGCTTCATGAACATTGCTAATACAGCAAATTTTTACTTTAACTTTTGACATGTTATATTATAATCTTTAGATTCCCAATTATGAATAGACAATGAATTACTCATTTGAATGGGTGTTTTATAAATTGAATATAAATAAATTTATTAAAAAAACAACTAACCTAGATCACTGATAGAGAAAGAAAAAGGCTGAAATTCACTAAAATTTTAGAAGTTTATATTTTAGTGTAACAAATTGACTCATTAACGTTTAATGGATTATGAAAAATAGATTATACTTTATAGATTACATTAGGGTTTTTGTTTTTTGTTGCTTATCCTATTTCATTTATGCATTATATGAATATGTTATCAAAAGAAACAAATTGACTAGGTTGTTATATGGGATAAAAAATAAAAGCCATCATTTCTGATGGCTTGTCCAGTGCGACTTCAAGTATAGGTAATATTAGTTAACTAAAACTTCCACTGATTTACCTAACCCAAATTCAAGCAACCTATATAAGGTAGATAGCTGAATATCTGTTTTACCATTTTCAATTCTAGAGATAAAACTTTTTTTTGCGCCAATCTTTTCCGCTAATTGCTCCTGGGTCATTTTTGCATTTTTTCTTTCTTCTTTTATTAACTCACCTATAAGAAAGGCTTTTGCTCTAATTTCAAATTCAGTTCTCTTCTCGGATCCTCTTGCACCGTACCTTTCGGTTAAATGCTCATTAAAATTTGTAATACTACTTTCTTTCTTTGCCATTATATATTTATTTAGTCGTACTAAAATATTCCTTCATTAATTTATTCACCATCTCTATTTCTTTATGAGACGTTTTTTGAGTTTTCTTTTGGTAGCCATTTAATAAAACAACAATTTTCCCTTTATCAAAACAACAGAATATTCTAAAAATATTAT
>JAFMJX010000222.1 GCA_017853235.1 Chitinophagaceae bacterium
GTTGCCTGTAGTGGATTTTCAGGCGTAGATTTACCCCCAGCAAAGCCCAACTGAAACTCTCCGTTTGTATACTCTGGTGAGTATGTTTTAATTTCGTTCATGGTTTGATAACCTCGCATCAAAATCGTTTAACATCGATTGCATTTCTTCGATGTGATCACGAATAAATATAATCGCATCTTCTGATATATATCTAGTTTGTTTATGCTCTATTGCCATCATTGTCATCAAACCTTGCATGTACGTTAAATCACGCTTAAATTGTTCAACAGTAGTAATAAACAGTTGTCTTTGTTGTTCAATAAGCTTGCTTTGTCTATCTATGATATTCATTGATTTAAATCCCATTCTGCCCATGCTGGGGGTGTTAATGTTTTTACTTTTGACTTTAAAAAACTATCGTCTTCGAATTCATGTTTAAGTTTTTGCGATAAGCTAGCAAATAGCCTTAAACCATAATCTATAGCTTGGTCATCAAGCGCATAAAGCACAACTTCGTGAGTTGTTTTATCACAACAAATAAATACAAACTTTTCAAACTCTAAATTTGCTTTTTCTAATGCAATCTTTGCCATCGCTGCTTGCAGAAAGTATCCGTAGTCTACACAACTGCGTTGAAACGCTTTGTATGTCACGTCTTTACATGTCTTCACGTCTGCTACGATACCCCCTTTGATAATGTCTGGACGTGATTTAAAGATAAAACCAGTGTCTGAGTCATTCCAAAAAATAGATTTCTCACACTGTGCATCTTCGAGTATGTTTCTAGCAATTTTGTCATCTATAATTGCTTTTGCCATGTCTGCCGATTTAGCATAAATAGTTGCATCGACTGCGGTGATGTTCTGCTCGGTTGTATAACTGTTAAACTTTTCAAACTCTTCTTTGCCCTTTTTAGTTCGCTTATCAAAAGTTGGTGCTGGAATGTATTCACCCATCTTATGTGGTTCTAATAGTATTGTATGCACTAATTGACCGAGCATAAAATCATCTGACTGTTTAAACTCACGATTCTTCAAAACATACTCGTTATAAAAGCGTACTGGCGAGTCTCTGTAAGTGATTAAAGCACTCTTAGAGTAGCCATCACTTGAATGATATTCTTCATTACTTATATCCAATAATTTATTTGTTTCCATTTTTGTTCTCCTTTTCTTGATTTTCGATCATAATAATATTATATTTAACTATATGTGTAAATGCACATTTTTAAATTTTATTATAACTGAGGGTAAAATTATGACAGTTGATGATGTTTATAATCATTTTGATAAAAGATGGACTGAGGTGTCCAGAGGGACATGCATGAGCTTGAGTTCGTGGCGTATATATAGAATGTGTGGATACGTTCCGATGCGACAGCAGCGTATGATTGAAGCAATAACACAGGGTGTTTTAAAAGCAGATATAGCACACGCAAAGAGAGCGTCATAATGAGCAATCTAAAGGACTTGAGCGCAGAAGATAAGCTTAAAAATGTATTCCGAGCTACTCTACTTGATCAAGGAGTAGCAGGTTATGACATTGATAAAATTGCAGATGCTTTGGTATCCAACTTACTTATTATGTTGAGTTTAAATTATGCAAACGAATGAGATTTTGAAGTTGATGGGGATTGTGTTTTTATTGTGCTTGAGCTTTTTTTTAATGTCATCAAGTGTCTATGTATTAAGCAAAACATTTAGTCATGATATAAAGCATGTCAACGTGCATTTAGACAGTGATTATATTGCTGACCAAGTGTCGGAAGCACTACTAGACACTAACGTGGCTGGTGATTTAGAAGAGATTAAACAAGCGAGCAACTAAATGGAAATAATAACACTGCAAGAAATTGAGGCTCTTGAGCATAAAATTAATACTATTTTAAAACCTTTAGTAATTGAGCAAATCAAAGGTTTTATGATGGCTTATTGTGATAGAGACAATAAGCTTTATCCCAAATCTTTGCAGATGATAGCGATTGCGGTATCGGAAATTGGAAGAGATTTACATGAAAGAGATTTGATCTAATGTTCTTTTTTTAGTAAGATGAGGTTAGTTAGGAGTTCGCACCTCCCAGCTAACCTTGGCGTAGGCCATTGAATACCGCAACTAGAGGTTTAAGGATAGTTACGATATGTGTAAATTATACCCATTCTATGCTTCCATGTAAACCTTTAGTTAAAATTTATTAACTTTAGGAATTATTATGAATTTTTTTACTAATCTTGATTTTTTAACGGAAAAAACTCAATCATTGCATCTAAAGATGATGGAATTAGTTTGTGATTTTAATGATAAAGTTTGTGAAATATGTGATGAAAGAGCATATTCCAAAACAATGCTTGTTTTTTTAATGTACTTTCTTCAATATGAATTTAAAAAAAATAATAAGAATATATATGAGATGACTAATGAAGAAAGAATGGAACAATTAAAAACAATCTATGATAAATCATTTGATATGATAAATTTTGTCTACCAAAATAAAATATCGCCTGCCGAAATTCTTTGTCTTGAGGATTTTCAATAAAATCCCTGCATTGCCCGATCACAACTCGGGCTTTTTTATATCAGGACTGAATCTATCAGGTTAAAAATAATAATAAAAACATAAATGGAATTACACAAGGAAATATACCATGTTGCATCAATTTTGTCCAGTGGTTGCAAAGGAATTCGGGGTAAATTCTGCTATTTTTTTACAAAACATTGCGTTTTGGACACAAACAAATTTAGCAAATGAAAGGAATATTTATGATGGATATTGTTGGACTTATAACACTTTGAAAGCTTTTCAAGAAATTTTTTCTTACTTCACAAAACAAAATTTAGAAACAATTATTAATAGTTGTTTAAAACAAAATTTAATTATCAAAGGTAATTTTAATGCCACAAAATATGATCGGACTGTATGGTATGCACTCACACCAAAGGCTTATCAATATTTTAAACAGCTTGTACAAGCAAGTAATATAAATCTTCTAGGAGAGGCATTCCAGTCCATTTCTTGCTATCAAGAAATGCATTTCCTAGAATCAAGAAATGGATTTCTTGAAACTAAGAAACCTATACCAGATAATAAACCAGATAATAAAAATAATAACTTCGTTATTACAAAAAACGAATTCGATGATGTTATTCAGAAAGCCCAAGAGTGTTTAGAAAAGACAAAAGAGAATCTCCCAAGTTCATCAAGTGAAATCGTTCCGTATACTTACCAAGAAACAAATTTACCGG
>JAFMJX010000029.1 GCA_017853235.1 Chitinophagaceae bacterium
GCAGCTGCGGGAAGGGTGAACCCACCTCCTGGGTGCTCAATAACCACCTTGTAAATAAAAAATCCAATCAAAACTGACAATAAAAAATTGACTAATACCACTTTTAGCTGTAACATTCGGTTGCCATATAAGAATATGGTAATAAAGGAAAGGCAGGCACTAAATGCCAATGAAATTAAAGTGCTGTATTGATTACTGCCATTAATTTCTAATGCTTGAGGTGTAGGTGTATAATAAAATGGAAATCTTAAAATAAAAAATGCAGCAGCACTTGCTAATAATAACCAAATGGTTTGTATTCTTTGTATCATAGTATAAAGTTAAACTTTTTCCCATAAAAAAACCTCCTTGTAACGGGAGGTTCTTTTATACTGAGCAATATCATGATTAGCCAAGTTCGGGGTACAAAATAAATTGTTCCATAAAGGCGTTTACTTCTTTTTTAGTGTTCGCTAAAACTGCTTCATCATCTGCATTCATCAATACTTTGTCAATGGCTTCTACCACAAATGGGATATGTGTTTCCGTCATACCGCGAGTAGTGATCGCAGCAACCCCAAAACGAATACCTGAAGTTACAAAGGCTGATTTATCATCATAAGGTACCATGTTTTTATTCGCTGTAATGTCGGCGTGTCCCAACACTTGTTCTGCTTTTTTACCACTAATATTTTTATTTCTTAAATCAATTAACATTAAATGGTTATCGGTTCCTCCGCTAATAATTTCATAACCTTTAGCAACAAAAGCGGAAGCCATAGCTTGAGCGTTTGTTTGCACTTGCTTGGCATAAGCACTATATTCGTCAGTTAAAATTTCTCCAAATGCAATGGCTTTAGCTGCAATGACGTGCTCTAAGGGTCCCCCTTGTGTACCAGGGAACACTGCCATGTCTATGACATTGGACCATAACCTTAAATTACCTTTTACATCTTTTAATCCTAAAGTATTTTCACCATCTTTCGCCATCATAATTACACCACCACGAGGACCACGTAAAGTTTTGTGGGTGGTAGATGTTACAAAATGACAATGATTGAAAGGAGAACTTAATAAACCTTTAGCGATTAAACCAGCAGGGTGTGCGATGTCGGCTAAAACAAAGGCACCAACTTCATCCGCTACTTTTCTAATGCGAGCATAATCAATATCACGGCTATAAGCACTGGCACCACAAATAATTAATTTTGGTTTGTGTGCTCTTGCTTGACTTTCTAACATTTCATAATCAATTAATCCAGTCTCTTTCACCACGCCATAAAAATGAGGTTGGTAAGTTTTGCCCGAAAAATTTACTGCACTGCCATGTGTTAAGTGACCGCCCATACTTAAATCCAATCCTAAGATGGCATCACCTGGTTGAAGAATCGCTAACATCACTGCAGCATTTGCTTGTGCCCCACTATGTGGTTGAACGTTTGCATATTCAATTCCAAAAACTTGCTTTAAGCGATCAATAGCTAAAGTTTCCGTTTTGTCTACAATTTCGCAACCACCATAATAACGACGACCAGGATACCCTTCGGCATATTTGTTTGTCATCACGCCACCCATTGCTTGCATGACTTGTAAACTGGTAAAGTTTTCAGAAGCAATTAATTCGATGCCACGACGTTGGCGTTCTAATTCTTGACGGATGATATCAAATACAAGGGTATCTCTTTGCATACAAATATTTTTTGCAAAAATAATTCATTATTAAGCCGGACCCAACCTATGTTTCAACATTTATCGATCTAATATCCACATTTGCAAACACTTGGCATTAAATTGGCCATTTTATAATTAAAAATGACATTTAACTAACGCTAATTTGCTACTTTTACCCTCCCCAATAAAGAACCAATGAAGGCAATTATTCCAGTAGCTGGTGCAGGTGCAAAACTAAGGCCCCATACCTATACGCAACCAAAGGCGCTTATTCCTATTGCAGGTAAAACTATTTTAAGTTTTATAGTAGATCAATTAAAGGATGCGGGTATTCAAGAATTTATATTTATAGTAGGCTATTTAGGAGAAAAAATACAACATTATGTAGCGTCTACTTATCCCAATTTAAAAACACATTTTGTATATCAAAATGATCGTTTAGGAACCGCACATGCTATTGAATTAACTAAAGCGATTGTTCAAAACGAAGAAGTTTTTATTGCGTTGGGAGATACTATTTGCGAGTTTGATATTAAGGAAGTGATGGAAAGTGAATGTAGTATGTTGGGAATTAAAAAAGTGGATGATCCAAGACAATTTGGGGTAGTAGAAATAAATGAACAAGGAATCATAGAACATGCTGTTGAAAAACCATCTATTCCAAAAAGTAATAATGCTTTAGTAGGTTTGTATAAAATCAAAGAATCTGAAATATTATTTGAATGTTTTCAACAATTATTTAATGATAATATCAAAACTCAAGGAGAATATAATTTAACAGATGCCTTAGAATGTATGATCAAAAAGGGAGTGACTTTTAAATCCTTTAAAGTAAAGCATTGGTTTGATTGTGGTAAAAAGGAATCATTACTTGAAACAAATGCTTTGTTACTAAAAAAAACAGGCGGCATTACAATTGATCCAAATTTATATGTGAATAGTATTATCATACCACCAGTGAGTATTGCAGATGGTTGTGTCATTGAAAATGCTATTATTGGACCTCATGTAACGATAGGAAATAATACGACTATTAAAAGTTCTATTGTAAGAGAAAGTATTATAGGATCTTATACTACTTTGGACGAAGTGGTTTTGGATAATTCGTTAATAGGCAGTGATGCAGCAGTGAAGGGTTTGAGTAGAACTTTAAACATAGGAGACAATACCGAAATTGACTTTGGTTAATTATGCCATTTACCAATAGAATTACAAAGCTTTTTAAAATTGAGTTACCCATCATTCAAGCTGGTATGGTTTGGGTGAGTGGATGGGAATTGGCGTCTGCAGTGAGTAATGCTGGCGGACTAGGAATCATTGGTGCAGGTAGTATGTACCCTGATGTACTAAGAATACATATACAAAAAACAAAAGCAGCAACTTCCAAACCCTTTGCAGTGAATTTACCCATGCTGTATCCAGATCTACTAGCACATATCAATATTATCATTGAAGAAAAAGTTCCTATTGTTTTTATGAGTGCGGGAAATCCCAAAACATGGACATCCACTTTAAAAGCAGCGGGTTGTGTGGTCGTTCATGTTGTGAGCAGTACATTATTCGCACAAAAAGCAGCGGATGCAGGTTGCGATGCAATAGTAGCAGAAGGCTTTGAAGCTGGAGGACATAATGGTAGAGATGAAACTACTACTATGGTATTGGTGCCTTTAATAAAAAAAACGGTTTCTATTCCAGTCATTGCTGCTGGAGGTATTGCTACAGGTCATCAAATGCTAGCTGCATTTGCCTTAGGTGCAGAAGGAGTTCAAATTGGAAGTAGATTTGTATGTACAAATGAGTCTTCTGCACATATCAATTTTAAGAATGCCATTTTATATTCCAAAGAAGGGGATACACAGTTAGGTTTAAGATCATTAGCGCCAGTAAGGTTATTAAAAAATGATTTTGCCAAAGCGATATTAGCATTAGAAAAAGAAGGAGCATCTTCTGCTACACTTTCTGAACAACTTGGCAAAGGACGTGCCAAAAAAGGAATGTTTGAAGGTGATATGCAAGAAGGTGAGTTAGAAATAGGGCAGGTAAGTGCTTTGATGGATCAAATACAACCTGCAAAAGAAATAGTGCAAGAAATATGGAATGATTTTACTGCTGCAGTAAATCAGTTAAAGAAGATGCCTATCCAAAAAGAGGTTTAATATTCCAATATTTTTTACGGCCTATGCAAATACATTGAATTTGCTTGGGCTACACAAGTAAGCACCACATCATTGATACAAACATGTGCTGGAACATTTGCTGCATACCATGCTACGTCTGCAATGTCTTCTGCTTGTAATGCTTTATAGCCATCATACACTGCATTGGCTTTTGCAGTATCCCCTTTAAAACGTACAATTGAAAATTCGGTTTCACTTGCGCCAGGATGAATAGAGGTTACTTTAATTTGATGCGGTAATAAATCTATTCTTTGTGCTTTTGTAATTGCATCCACTGCATGTTTTGTCGCGCAATACACATTGCCATCTTTATACACTTCCTTACCTGCAGTACTTCCAATATTAATGATATGACCTTTTTGTTTTATCAAATAAGGTAAAATGGCTCTTGAGGTATATAATAAACCTTTCACATTGGTATTAATCATGGTTTCCCAATCATCTAGGTTGGCTTGATCAAAGGGGTCACGACCTAAAGCCAAACCTGCATTATTCACTAACAAATCAATGGCTTGCCATTCGCTAGGCAAATGACTTAATTGAGTAAATACTGCTTCTTTATCTTGAACATCAAAAAATAAGCAATGAGTTTTGATGCCATATTGAATGGAGAGTTCTGATGCAACTTGTTCTAGCTTTTCTTTTCTACGTGCTGTTAAAATTAAATTCCAACCACCTTTTGCAAATTTTTCAGCAATGGCTTTCCCAAAACCGGAACTAGCACCTGTTATAAGAATGATTTTTGACATAGTATTTTTTTATGAAATGGCATTTTGTATAAAACGATGAATAGATTGGTTGACTTCGTCGGATGCTTCTAACATACCCATATGTCCTACCTCTTTCAAAACTATAACATTTTGAGCAGGTAAAAGTTGAGTTTGTGCTAAAGAATCTTCAATTGGAACCGCAATATCTTCCTCCCCCACAATCATCCATATAGGGATACGTTTTTGGGTGAGTAAATGGGTATGAGCCGGACGATTACGCATGGCCATTACAAATTGAATCATTGCTTCTTTGCTAATATCAGCAGCCGATTCAATGACTTGTTGTATGGCGTCGGGATTTTCTTTTTTAAATCGATTTGAAAATAAGTTTGCAGTGGCTGTTTGCAAATATTTTTCAGTGCCCCATTCTTTTAAAAATTCGGCCACTTTCATGCGGCTTTCTTTTTTAGCATCGCTATCTGCATATGTAGTGGAATGAATCAGTCCTAAACCCATCACGTGATTCACATAATAATCTGCAAAAGCCAATCCAATGTATCCACCCATACTATGCCCCATCACATAATATTGATCAATGTTCAAATGGTGCATGAGTTCATGCATGACTTCCACATAATGTCTTATACTAGGTGGTTCACTATGATGAATAGGTAAAGGAGCGCAATGTACTCCAGGTAAATTGGGAGCTATTACACGATAAAATTTTGATAAAAACTCAATTTGTGATTTCCAAACAAGATGGTCTTCGCCAAAACCGTGGATGAACAATAAAGTGATTTCACCAGCACCTTTATCCCAATAACTAAGCGACCCCGGACCATAATGATATTCATGCTGCATAGCGTCCTTTTTTTATCAAGCGATAATTTAGAATTAAAGTGATTGCCATGAGCAGGATGACTTCTTTTGAAAAATCTTGAGGTATCCAACGATGTATTATTAAAATTGCAAATGCGGCTCCCATGAAAAGTAAACCCAATTTTCCAATAAATTTATTTTTTATAAAATAAAAAATGAAAGCGAAAAGATACAATGGATGCATCCACATGATATTATAATTTTGATAGCATGCGGTATGCAAGGATATAAAGCTCATATAAAAAATGAGTGCACCTCCAACACCCCAAACCAACATTAATATAACGTCAATTAAGGTAGCGAATCTTTGAAAAAAGAGTGTATTGGTTTTTGCAGCAAAAAAATAACACACAAAAAATACTAACAACACCCAAAAAGGCAATTGACTTCTTTCATTATTAACTGGTTGATCATTGAAATGATAAGTTGAAGTACTTTCTACCAATTTTCTGGTTTTGTTTATTTGTTCGTAAAATAAATCGGGTAAGAAAGCAGATTCAAAATCGTTGGGTTTTTGGTCCGAATAAGCACCTAGTAATAAATCAATTCCTAAGCCAATCCAAGGGATACCTTTTCGATAAGGGGCGTCCACTACTTTTTGTCGGTATGTTGAAACTAAAGGACGAACAGGTGAAAAGGAAGTGTTCTTAAATAATCCGTTTTTAATACGAGTGGTACAATTGTCTGAAATAAAATTATACAAGTAATAGCGATTATCGCCTAACATATTATTTTTAAGAGCAGTATACCATTTTTCCTTCTCGGTATTGGAAAGATGAAGTACTTGTTCCTTGATATCTCTTTTTTCAAATTGATACTGATTGTAAAAGTCGGGGAAGGTATTGGCCGACATAAAATAATTCAAACTCCCTTTTACAAATTTTGTAATAAAATAGGGAGTGTTAAAATCAAAAGTACCATAATTAAAAACGTAATCTGTTCCGTTAATGCTATCTACAATTCGAATGGCAGTATGTCCCCAAGCAGTATATACATCTTCGCCCGCATCGCAGGTTAAAATACTCACCCGTAAGCGAGCATTATTCATGGTTTGTGCCAACAAGTTTGTTGAACTTGAATGGAAACAAACAATTAAGAGTAGAAAAAAATATTTTTTCAAAAGAAGTTATTATTTTCTGCTGTAGTTAGGGGCTTCTTTGGTTACTTCAATATCATGTGCGTGACTTTCTCTCATACCTGCATTAGTGATTTGAACAAAAGTTGCTTTTTGTAAATCTTTTACTGTCTTAGCACCACAATAACCCATACCTGCTTTTAATCCTCCTACGAATTGATAAATAATTTCATTTAAATTTCCTTTAAATGCAACTCTACCTTCAATTCCTTCGGGTACAAATTTTTTGGTATCAGATTCGTTTTCTTGAAAATATCTGTCGCCACTTCCTTGACTCATAGCACCAATACTTCCCATTCCACGATATCCTTTAAATTTACGTCCTTCATAAATGATAGTTTCGCCAGGACTTTCTTCGGTACCTGCGAATATGCTTCCCATCATCACACAGTTAGCACCAGCTGCTAAAGCCTTCACCATATCTCCAGTATAACGAATTCCGCCATCTGCAATAATTGGAATGTTTTTGCCTTTTAAAGCACGTGCTGCTTCCATCACTGCTGTTAATTGAGGAACACCAGCACCAGCTACAATTCGAGTGGTACAAATAGAACCTGGACCTATACCCACTTTAACGGCATCTGCTCCTGCATTGGCAAGTGCTAAAGCACCTTCATATGTAGCAACATTGCCTGCAATAACTGGTAAATTTTTGTATGTCTTCTTTAATAATTTAAGGGCTTCAATAACTCCTTTGCTATGTCCGTGGGCACTGTCCAAAGAGACAATATCCACCCCTACACTTTGTAATGCTGCAGCTCGGTCTAATAAATCCTTAGTAATTCCTAAAGCAGCACCTACTAACAAACGACCAATTTTATCTTTTACAGCATTAGGGAAAGCGCTTAATTGTAAAATATCTCTATATGTAATTAAGCCAATCAATTTACCTTGTTTATTTACAACAGGCAATTTTTCAATTTTATATTGGCGTAATATTTTTTCAGCTTTTCTTAAATCGGTTCCTTCAGGAGCAATCACTAAATTTTCTTTAGTCATTACTTCGCTTACTTTTCTTTTACGATCTGTCTCAAAACGTAAATCACGATTGGTTAAAATACCAACTAATTTATTGGTTTTATCAACAATTGGAATACCTCCAATTTTATTATCCTTCATCAATTTTAAAGCATCGCCAATAGTGGCATTTACTTCCAGCGTGATGGGATCTACAATCATTCCGCTTTCACTACGTTTAACTTTACGCACTTGTTCAGCTTGACGTTCAATACTCATGTTTTTATGTAAAATACCAAGCCCTCCCTCGCGCGCTAAAGCAATTGCAAGGTTGGCTTCTGTAACAGTATCCATTGCAGAAGATAAAATGGGGACATGTAATTGAATGTTTTTGGTAAGATGCGCATGAATATTTACTTCAGATGGAAGTATTTCAGAATACGCGGGCATTAACAAAACGTCATCAAAAGTTAAGCCTTGACCAAAAATGCGGGGATTGTTTGTAGAATTTCTTGTTGCCATAGGCAAAGATAGGACCTTAGGTAATTTACACAAAATCCTTTTTTTAGACTGATTTACAACCTAATATACGTGTTGCCTGCTTGTTTATGAATCATTTCTTGCATTTCTAAATGCATTAAATGGGTAGCAAGTTCGCTTGCTGAGAGCTGAAGATGATAGGATAATTGGTCGGGATGAATAGGTCCTTTTTGCTCAATTGTATTTAAAATGTTTAAAGTAATAGGGTCAAAAAGTAAAGTTAAAGGGGGAGAGGTTATTGCTTTTATTGATAAAGGGAGTTCCCACTGCATGCATTCTAAAAAATGGGTAGGGTCATAATACATTTGTGCTACATTATTTTTAATGAGTTGTAGGCAACCTTTACTTTGAGTATCATTTAATTTTCCAGGCACTGCAAATACAGATCTATGGTAACCCGCAGCTAAGTGAGCTGTAATCATACTTCCTCCTTTTACATCTGATTCAATAACAATCGTAGCATCCGTCATACCTGCCACAATTCTATTTCGTTTAGGAAAAAAGTAAGGAAGGGGTTTTGTACCTTTTTTGTTTTCGGTTATGAGTCCACCATGTGACATCATATCAATTGCTAATCGACGATGCTGAGGTGGGTAGATTTGATCTAATCCGTGCGCCAATACCCCCCAAGTTGGAATTTTCATATCAAGAGCAGATTGGTGCGCCATTCCGTCTATACCCAATGCCATGCCACTAATAACGCCAATATTCAAATGAGCAAGTCCCTCTAATAATTCATGAATTATTTTTTTAGATTGAAAGGTAGATTGTCTGGTTCCAACAATACTAACTAAATATTTTTTTTGAAATTGTACATTTCCTTTGATATATAAAATGGTTGGGGCATCTTCACATTGTGCTAAACGACTTGGGTAATGGTCCTCCATGACATTTACAATATTGATATTATGTTGGCCGGCAAATAAAACTTCTTGCTCTGCCTCATCCAGTGGCCACTCTTGCATCAGTAAAACTGAAATAGAAGGGTGAAGATGTTGAAAAGGAGTGCTGCTGTTAAAACGCTCTTTAAAAATATTTTCAGCAGAACCATATACATCTAATAAAACTTTACGTTGTAAATCATTTATGCCAATGATATTTGAAAACGCGACATAGTATAATGCAGATTCGCTCATGACACAAATGTCTTATGAAAAAGTATCGCGAATGAGCGTATAAATACTGGTAATTTTAAAGATGAATAGTAAAACTAGTGCGTCTGTTTTGTTGACGTCCTTTTTCGGTCTCATTTGAGGCAATAGGCTTTGTATCACCATAACCAAAAGTGCTAATACGAGAGGGGCTAATTTTTTGTTTTATTAAATATTTTGCAATGGCATTTGCACGCTTTAAGGAAAGTGCTTTATTTTTTTCTGCATTGCCAGTGTTGTCGGTATGCCCTTCGATGATAATGGTTGCTTTAGGTTGCTGTATTAAATAAACTACCAATTCATTCAATTCTTTTTCGGATCCAGGAAGAAGTTGGTCTGATTCTGAATTAAATAAAACATTTGTAAATGTTTGCGTAAAATTATTTTGAATAGGATTGAGCTCAAATACTTTATGAGCAGTGTGGTTGTCGTTAAAATCGCTATTAAAAATTTTGGCAATTATTTTTTCATGAAAAGGGCTTTGGATGCGCATAGCAATGCTGTCAAATAGAGGAAGCGCTAACACTAATTGACCTGTCGTATCAGTACCTAATTTAAAAATGACAGATTGATCGGATGCGTCTAAAATTTCAATATTGCTTGAAATGGTTTTTTTTGATTTGGAATCTTGAATTTGACCAGATAAAAACCATTTTGAATTTGCTTGAGTTTCTTTGGATAAACTTATTTTATAAATATCTAACCCTCCTCTACTGTCAGAACGATCGCTTGCTATATAGGCGTCCTTCCCATTGTTGGCTACTGCAATACTTCCTTCGTTATCAAAAGTATTAATAGGGGAACCTAAATTGATAGGCTTGGACCAAGTGCCGTCTATTTTTTTTCTGGATACATAAAAATCGGCACCCCCAAAGCCTGGCCAACCCGTGGAAGAAAAATATAAGGTTTGGTTGTCAGAATGAATAAATGGTGTTTGCTCATCCCCCTCGGTATTTATTTGATCCCCTAAATTGGCAGCTTCTTCCCAAACCCCTTGTTCGTTTTTATAAGCTACATATAAGTCAATGCCACCATAACCACCAGGACGGTTGCTTGCAAAATATAAAGCTTTTCCGTCGGGTGAAATGCTGGGAGCACTGTCCCAATAATCGGTATTAATTTGGTAGCCTAAATTTTTTGGAGCGGACCATTTGTTATTTTTCAAAATAGATTTATAAATATCATAGCGTCCATACCCTTGTTCTGGATAGTCTGCAGCAAAATATAAAGTTTGCATGTCAGGCAAAAAACTAACACTCCCTTTTTTATCCGCATCATTGATAGAATCGGCTAATAAAACTGCTTTTGTGAAACCTTGAGGCAATAAATGACTGGTATAAAAATCCTCGCGTCTAATATTTTTTCGACGCATAAAATAAAGCACACTATCCTTGGATGAAAAATAGGGGAAATATTCTGCAGCTGAGGTATTCACGCTATCTCCAGCATTTTGAATGATGATGTCTGGATGAGATGGATGTGATAAAGCAAAATTACAAGCATCTAAAGTTATTTTTACTTTAGACATCATACTTGAATTTGTTTTTTCATTCGCCAAATTTGTTTCAATTAATTTTTTCGCTTTTTCATAATCACCAATACTTGCATAAGCCATTGCTTGTTTGATAAAATAAGGAGCCGTGGTGGCAGCATCTAATTTTGAAGCAATATCAAATAAAGGGATTGCTAAGTTGTATTTTTTGGTATCTAAATACACTTGAAATAAAGTAAGCAAAGGATCTATAAATTGAGGATCTTTTTGAATAGCTTCTTGTAGTAAAACAATGCACTCATTTGTTTTTTGTTCATCTAATGCTACTAATGCTTTTTGATAAATTTTTTGAGCTGGGCTGGTGTTTGTTTGTGCTACACTCCTGTTCCATATCCCTAAAAAAAGGATGATAAAGCAACAAAAATTTCTAAAATGTGCACGATTCATCATGACACCAAATTTAGAGCATATTACTATAATTAAAGTAAAAAAAGGAATTAAGGAACTTGAATGTATTTATGTAACTGAGCGCTCAGTTCCCAATTGGGATTTGTTTTGATATATTCAATTGTTAAAGGGGTCATTGTATCCGCTTTGTCCCATTCAGGTTGTAAATATAATTTACAATGTGTTGATACTTGTTTAGCATAAGATTCGGCCCAATCAAAATCGGAGTGATTAAAAACAACCACTTTTAATTCAGAAGCATAGGGCAAGCAGTCAGATAAGGGAGCTTTAAATTTTTTGGGCGATAAACAAATCCAATCCCAAGAACCTGTCAAGGGACTAGACCCTGATGTTTCTAAATGTGTTTGAAAACCTGCTTCATGAAGTGCTGTAGTTAATGCATCTAAATTGTGAAGTAATGGCTCTCCACCAGTTACGATGGCAATTTTACTTGGATGATTGGATGCTGCATGTACAATATCATGAATGCTCAATGGAGGATGTTTGTTGGCATCCCAGCTGTCTTTCACATCACACCAAACACAACCCACATCACAACCTGCTAATCTTATAAAAAAAGCAGCTTTACCCTGATGATATCCTTCTCCCTGAAGAGAGTAAAACATTTCCATAACAGGATAAGTAATGGGCTGATTCAATGTAATTAAAATTTAAAGTAAGTTGTAATTGAAGCGAAATTATAAAGATTGTAGAAACAAAATATTAAGATAGATGAGCAGCTTCATATGCCTTCATCGTGTTTTTTAATAAACCAGCAATAGTCATTAAACCTACACCACCAGGAACAGGTGTGATAGCAGATGCGTTCACACTAGCTTCTTCATAATTCACATCTCCTTTAATTCTAAAACCTTTTTTGGAAGTAGGATCCTCTACTCGGGTTATGCCAACGTCAATAATTACAGCGCCAGGTTTTACCATATCGCCAGTGACAAAATTTGGAGCCCCTAAAGCAGCCACTATAATATCAGCTTGTGCGCAAATGGATTTTAAATGAGTGGTATGACTATGACAAAGCGTTACAGTACAATTTCCTTGAGGAATATTACTACTTAATAAAATACTCATAGGACGTCCTACAATATTACTACGACCAATCACCACTGCGTTTTTTCCTTTAGTTGGAATATTGAAATGTTCAAGCATTAATAATATACCATAGGGAGTAGCAGGAATAAAAGTTGGAAGACCTTGAACCAGGCGTCCCACATTTGCGGGGTGAAATCCATCTACATCTTTAGAAGGGTTGATGGTTTCAATTACTTTTGCCTCATCAATATGTTTAGGTAAAGGAAGTTGTACTAAAATTCCATCCACTAAAGGATTGTTGTTGAATTCTATTATTTTTTCTAATAAAACATTTTCGGCAATATCAGCATCTAAACGAACAAGGGTAGATTCAAATCCGGTTTCTTCACAATTTTTTACTTTGCTTGCAACATAAGTTTCGCTGGCTCCATTATTACCAACTAATATAGCTGCTAAATGAGGAGTTCGCTTACCTGCTGTTTTTAAAGCTTGGGTTTGTGCTAAAAGAGTCGCCTTTACGGCGGCTGAGGCTATTTTTCCGTCTAATACTAACATGGTGCAAATTTAGTTCTTTGAAATACAGGGTTCTAATTTTTTTTTAACATTCCTTCCCCTGTATCTTTGTTGCCTTAAAAGAAACTATGGAACAAAATCCCAACCCACCCTTGAATATTGAGATTAGCGAAGAAATTGCCGAAGGTAGTTATGCTAACTTAGCCATCATCACACATAGCAATGCCGAGTTTGTGATTGATTTTGTAAATGTAATGCCAGGAACTCCTAAAAGTAAAGTAAAATCTAGAGTGATTTTAACGCCTATGCATGCCAAACGTTTTATGAAGGCCTTAGTTGAAAATGTGGAGCGTTATGAAGAAGCAAATGGCCCAATAGGAGATATTTCTCCAGTTGAAATTCCTATGAATTTTGGAGGTCCAACTGCGCAAGCATAATTTTTTAATTTTTTTTAGCAAGCAATTACCAATTACTATTTTGTTCAGCATAGCTGTAGTATCCTTCGATACTTACAATTAAGTGGTCTATCAATTTGATATCAAAATAGGCGGCTCCTTTTTTAATTTTTTCAGTCAATACATCATCCATTCTACTTGGAATAAGTTGGCCACTGGGATGGTTGTGGCAAATAATGAACCCAGTGGCTTGATGACTTAGTGCGAGCTTAAAAATGATACGGGGATCGGCCACCGTTCCTGTAATACCTCCTTCGCTTAAAATTTCCTCATGAATAATTTTGTTTGCTTGATTGAGTAAAAGCACCATGAAAAATTCCTTGTTTTCAAATTGCAATAAATATTTTACATGTTCTGCCACATCTTTACTTTGTCTAATATTTTTTTTCTCAAAACCCTTATTCATGCGTCTCGATCCTAATTCAATAGCAGCCAAAATCCTTACTGCCTTTACTTTTCCAATGCCATTAATTTTTAATGCTAGAATATCAGCAATGGATAATTTTGCAAGTTGTAGTAAATCATGATGGGTACTATGCAATAATTTTCTCGCTAATTCTACTGCGTTATTTTGCACTGTGCCATGCTGTAATAAAATTGAGACAAGTTCTACGTCACTTAAATATTTTGGCCCTTTATGTAACATCTTGAAAATGGGTTGATCCTCTTGAGCCCAATTTTTTAAATGATGGGATATTTCCATACTATTTTTTTTCAAATCTAGGGTGGGAATCCCCCTAAAAAAAAGGTATAAATACTTCAAAAAAGGGAGGGATATGTGTATAAGTCATTGATTTGTTGAAAAGTACCTTTCCTTTTTTTTAAAATTTGAAATTGATAATGATAACTTTGAAGCATATCCTAAAAACATGAATCCGTCAGTAAAAATATTCGCAGGAACAGGCTCTCAAGCTTTAGCCGAAAAAATTGCGCAACGTTTTGGAGCGCCCATTGGGAAAATCAATATTCAAAAATTTAGTGACGGAGAATTTCAACCTATCTTTTTAGAAAGTATCCGTGGCGATTATGTTTTTTTAGTGCAAAGCACTTACGCTCCCACCGAAAATCT
>JAFMJX010000223.1 GCA_017853235.1 Chitinophagaceae bacterium
CATTTCTATCAATATCTCTTGTTGATACCATTGCACAGTTTTGAAGAGCAGCAGAATTACGCTTTTCCATAGTCATTGGTGTTCCAAATGCCCATAGCCCTCGTCCTGGCGGAGTCCACTTAAGATTAAACATACGGTCAAAGGCTTCTTGTGCAGACTTTTGAGCCTTATAGTCATTCCAAGGCAGTCTGTTTTCCTTGGCATGATTCTTTTGTACTGAGTACATGCCTTCGATTACTCTTTTACAAACCTCATGCCATCTTTCTTTCTTGCCATCTTCCTTTACTCTTGAATATGTACGAATAAAGGTAATCTCTCCAAGTGAGTTGAGACCAGCATCTTTAAAGCCAAAAGGTGGCTCAATTCCTACATATTTGTTAACAAATTCATCTGAAAGACGAAAAGAAAAAACATCTGACATAAATATAATCTCCTAATAAATTGAATTTAAATGATACCTAATTGTAGCAGAGTTTTTATTTTTTGTAAACTCTATAGTTATACATTAGGTAGAGTTTTTATAGTTAATTATCTCTACTTATATTCTTTTTTATGCCAAAAGTATTTTTTATATCCTCCATTAAAAATACTTCTTACTTTTATTCTTTGTGGAGACAAATCTTTTGAAATATCAAATTTTGTGTTGATTAAATGTTCCCAATTTTCTCTTTTAAATGGAATTATTTGTACTAACGGAGTGCCACGTTTTATTATACCTTTAAAGTTTTTTTCAACAATAAAAGAAAAATTTCCATCTGAATAAAATACATCTGTATCAATAATTGCTGATATTGCTTTTAATGGACTTTTATCTTTATGTTGTGGATCAACAAATAAACAACTTGTTCCAGGTGTTGTTGATATGACCCATACCATGTTAATTCTTAGAATAGTTTCAATATTCTTCTCTAAATCAATTGGATAATGTGAAACCTGTTCTGCTGAATGCGCTCCTAATAATGGATTGGTAAGAGTTTTTAATTGTTGAGGAATATCAAATATTGGTGGGCTAACAGTTGTGTCAATAAAGATATCACATGGGGATAAAAACATATATCCAGAAGAAATTACATCAAAAAATGCTGTACATTTTTTTACAGTTAGTTTTTGTGTTCCATTATAAATTGATTTGTCATTATCAAAATATGCTGGTTGTTTTTTGTACCATTCTGGAATATGTTTTGTTGCAGGCTCTGGTTCTGGAAATACATCTATTAATTTTGGATATGTATTATTAAATTTAATATAACTTTTTTTATTTTTAAACATATAAAAGACTAATCTGATAAAAGAACATCATTAGTTAAAAAGTTATTGTATGGAGAACATATAATAGACACAGAAGAAATTGGAATATCTATGTTTTCAACAGAAAAGATATCAACAAAGTCTTCTTGGATGTAAGAATATTTTTGATAAGTTGTGTCAATGTCTTTTACTGAAATAAATGATTCAACATTATCTTTTTTAACAAATATTTTATGATTAAGAGAAAATACTTCTCCATCTATCATTATTCCTTCATTTGCGTCTGTTATCTCAACAGATTCTACCGTTGTTTCTACAAATGATCCATCTTCTAAATTTTTTCCAACAAGTTTTTGTCCTACTTCAATAGAATTAATACTAATGATTTCACCTTCTGTAAGAGATGATCTAATACCAATGTCTGATGCTAAAGAATTTCCTCCATCAAACCATGCAAACGGCGTAAATCCAAACGGAGTAAATCCAAATGGAACAAACCCAAATGGCGTAAAACCAAATGGCGTAAATCCAAATGGAACAAACGAAAATGGAACAAACGAAAATGGAACAAATGAAAAAGAAGTAAATGATGTTGAGTTTGCTGATGTTAAAGAATTTCCATTAGCATTTGTTGCATATACATTATATGTTTGTGCTGTACCCGCTTCTTGTGAAACGTTTACCGATGTAGAAGCAGTAGACCCAGTCTTTCCATCAGAAGATGACCAAGTATATCCAGTAATTGCCTTACCTCCAGTTGCTGGAGCAGTCCATGTTACAACATCAGTTGCTTGACTAGAAACAGAAGAAACTGTTGGAGCAGATGGTGTTGCTGGTACTGTTGTTGCGGTTATAGACGCTGAAGCAGAAGATGCTGCGGATGTACCATAAGCATTTGTTGCTGTTACTGTAAATGTATAAGAGGTATTACTTTGAAGTCCAGCAACAGTAATTGGAGAAGATGATGCTGTTCCAGTATATCCTCCAGGAGAAGATGTTGCTGTATAAGAGGTAATTCCAACTGTATTTCCAGTTGTTGGAGCACTAAATGTAACTGTAGCAGCACCATTATTAAATGCCCTACTGGTTCCTACATCTGTTGCACTAACTCCAGTTGGTGCGTTAGGAGCAATGAAATTGTCCTGTGCAGAAGATCTAATTCCTTTACCTCTAGTTGCCATTTCTACCCCTTTTTAGTATATCAAATTTTTATTACGCTGACAAGTCTCCCATTACCACCCATGTATCAGTTGCTCGCTTGAAAAGCGTAGCAGATGACCATTGAGCACGTAACTTCAAACCTGGTGTAGCATTAACTGTTACTCCTACTGCTCCAGCAATTGTTACTTGTCCTGCTCCAGTTTGTAGGATATCAATTGATGTTCCTACTGGATATGCAGTTGTTGCATTTGTTGGAATTGTTAAAGTTAGTGCTGATGCTGAACTAAGTTCAATTAAATTATCTCTATGCGTTAAGCCACCTGTAGATAAATTATAAGAACCACTTTGTTGAGAAATTGTTGTTCTTGAAGGAACACCCTCTTTTGTTTGTGTACCGTCTGAGAAGGCTACTCCAGATGCTGATGCTGTTACTAATCCTGAGAATGTAGGATTGCTAATAACAGAAATTTGATTTCCAGAAACAGATATATTTGTTCCTGCTGTAATTAAACCAGCACCAGAGAATTGAGTAAATTCAATATCATCAGTTCCAATTGTTGTAATTACGTTTGTTTGTACCCAACCAGTCTTTGCGTTTGTTGTACCAGACTCTACGAAGATAAAATCTCCAGCATCTACTTCTGGTGCTGAGTTATAGTCTGCTGCACGTGTTGGTGCGCCAGATGCTGCAACAACATAAACACCATTTTGAGATTTTGTTGTTTGATTTTTAACAAGAATTCTATTTCCTGTTGCAAGAGTTACACCAT
>JAFMJX010000224.1 GCA_017853235.1 Chitinophagaceae bacterium
TGATTCCATCCAACTCTTGCTTTACATAGAGATGATCGTGACCTTTAAATACAAAACCCACTCTATTTTCGATCAAAAGTTGGTGAATTGGCTTACCCCAACCGGAGCGATTTTTATCAAAACCATAAGTTCCATCCACATTTTTTCCACCCCATTCATTTAAATGGGCAATTTCGACACCACCTCTTGAAGTGGCGTTACCTACTAGCAAATGGTGAATATAGATAAATTTATGGGTAACTTTTGAACTTTCTAAAGTCTTTACCAGCCAGTCATATTGAGTTCTACCTAAAGTCCATTGCCAGCCATCATCTTTGGGATTTGCTGTGGTGTACGTAAATGGATCAAGAACTATATGCAATTGATCTGGTCCCTCAAATGCGAAGTAGGCCAATTCGCCTGTTTGTTCTGGAAAGTACTCTTTTCGATATTTTTTTGTATTAAATTGGCTATAACCTAATTCGCCATCATGATTTCCTAAACAAATTTTGAGTGGGATTGAACCAAGCTGTTTGTAAAAACCAAGCATTAATTCAAATCTCGCTCTAATATTCGTTTCACTCTTATTCTGCAATTTATCGACCATAAAAATGTCGCCTAAATCCATTAAGAAAGCAGGACTAGCAGCCACAATTTGTTGCAATGTGCCGGAATAAACTTTTGCATCGGAATTTTCATCCATATGCGGATCTGCTTGAATCGCAAACGTACTATTAGCGCTCATGGATGCCGTAGTAAATGAAATTTCAGGTTTCGCCAAATAGATGTTGCTTGTTTTGAGTTTATATCGCAATCTATAGAAAACTTGTGAAGCAGCTTTCAAATTCTGCAAATTAATGAAATTTTCGCTTCCTGCCTTTATTTGGAAAGAAGGAGTTTTAAAGGTGTATTTCCCTTTCGCATAGCCGTACTCAACATATACAAGGGCTACTTGATTGCTGGATATTTGAATCCGAGCACTTGTTGTTCCTATAGGTATGAAAACTTTGCTGGAAAGGATCAATGAAGCGGCTTCGGCTTTGGAAGAAGGAATTAAAGAAATTAAAGAGGCTTTGAGAAAGTTTCTACGATTTAAAACAAGGTTTAGTAGGTTTTTCATTTTCGAATGTAACTTTCAGTGCGTTGAATGCCATTAGGATCAATAAAAGTCATTTGAACGTTTGCCAAATCTGCGGTGTATTTAACTTCATAAGATTGCCCATCTAGCAGATACTTCAAGTCAAAAGAGTTTGTCCCTATCTGCTCGCATTGGGTAATTTTCGCTCCTTTAAGCGGCGTACCAGCAGGACGAAAAGCTTTGGTTGCAGATTGCGGATCAACCTGTCCATCTATTTCTCGAACTACTCCTTTAAAACCTCCGTTTATATAAGGATATGTTTTCGTACCGTGATAGTGGTAATTTTTCTTTGAATCATAATGACCATTAAATTCATCAAGTTTTCCAATAGCTTTACCATCTACTTCAGTTTCTCCATAAATCGGAAATCCATCTAAGGCGTAAGCAATCGGAACTTTTTTGCCAATAATAGATTGCAAATGCAAAGGTGCAACGTGATAGTGATAGTCATCGGCTCTGCCACAGTGTCCACCCCAGTCATCTAGTTCGCCAGCTAAAAGCGCATCATCTCCACGATTATTCAATGCATTAAAAATCGGAACTCCATTAACCGCAATAGCGATTGCACCTCTAAGGAAATGGTTTTTCGCCGACATCGGATTCTTACTAATTACCGGCTTTATCGGAATCGACCAAGCATTGCTACCTGAATACGGCTGTGGTGTTGGAACTTGTTGCTGCCAGCTGACAATTCCCTTCATCATAGGATGCGCTGGCAACCCCGAACTTTCAACTAAGTAATATTTACTGTTTTTGGTAATTTTGACCGAGCTCGCGAATGCTGAAAATCCTGGCAGAGAAACTGAAGTTGCTGCATTTGCAGTTAGATCTAAAGAATTAAGGAAGTACATCCCTGCGCCTATGCCAGCTAGCCTCAATAAATTTCGCCTATCAATATCATTGAGATGATAAATCTCATGATTGTGCATTTTAGATACCCCTAGGTTTCACAAAATACGAGTGGGCTATATCTAAATTTTTTCGACTTGTATCCTTGCTTCTTGCAGCTAAAAAATATTCAACGTGTGCCGCATCTGGAGCAATTTGAACCCGTACGTGTCCGGAGTTAGGCGCCTTTACGCCTGACTTATATGCATCCTCGTTAAACATTGAAAAAGTGTCATCTGCAGGATTTGGCATCGATTGATAAATCAGCCCATCACGTTCTTGAGTTACAAAAATGTGGTCATGACCTTGGAAGAATATGGAAACTTTGTGTTTAACCATTAAATCATGAATTGGCAGCTCCCAATTTGGACGTTGTTCTTTGAAAGTGGTTACGCCTTTCGGGTCACGTCCACCCCATTCATAATCTGTAGATACTTCAATAGCACCTCGTCCAGTGCCCATAACATGGTGAGCGAAAACGAATATATATTTAGCTTTCGAAGTTTCTAAAGTTTTCTTCAGCCATAAATATTGTTCGTCTCCAATTCCAATCTGCCATAAGTCTTTTGTTTTTCCATTGCTTGTGCCTTTATTGACTGCTGCTTGATCTATGCCAGCAACGTTGTCGACTGCGTTCTTTGAATGCCAATAGGGATCTAATGTTATGAAATGAGCATCGCCCCAGGACCAACTGTAATAATCGCGAAGTAGTCCAACGCCTGGAACATTGGATTGATCTCCAGTGTAAAAGCTATCTGGTGCAGGTAGCGGGTAAAAAAGGTTTCTTGCGTTACCTGCCAAAATTGCCGAATTAGTCGTAGAACCATCAAGTAAATATTGGGCAGCTTGTTCGTGGTTTCCATTTACAAGAAATAAAGGGGTGGTCGAACCGATAACACCGAGCCAATCTCTATGTGTGCGGTAAATCTTCTCCACATTAGCTTTTGTTGCTTGGCCCTTTCCAATTAGTGGGTCGATACTGAAATCATCTCCGAGCATGATGTGAAAATCATTATTCTGTGCGGCTACGTTTCCCATTGTCACGTAATAAAGCTCTGAATTAAACATCTTTCCGGCTCTTTCAGGGTGGGTATCACCATGCAATGAAAAACTGAAATTTTTACCGATGCTGCGCTGAGTTTGGAAACTATAGGTTTTACTCAATGT
>JAFMJX010000030.1 GCA_017853235.1 Chitinophagaceae bacterium
AGTTTATGGAAGAAAAAAAGTAACCTGCTTTACAAAAGATAATATTATGAAACAAACAGATGGTTTATTTCATAAGGTCTTCGATGAAATTGCCAAGGAATACCCAGAAATTGAAAATGAACATTGGATTATAGATATAGGAGCCGCAAAATTAGCGGATACTCCAGAAGAATTTGATGTTATAGTAATGCCAAACTTATATGGAGATGTATTATCAGATATTGCAGCTCAAATTACTGGATCTGTTGGATTAGCAGGATCGGCTAATATTGGGGAAGAATGTGCCATGTTTGAGGCAATACATGGTTCTGCGCCAAAAAAAGCTGGTCAAAATGTAGCAAATCCTTCAGGTTTGTTACATGGCGCTATTATGATGTTAAATCATATTGGTCAGTCTGATATTGCTTCTAAAGTTCACAATGCTTGGCTAAAAACGATAGAAGATGGGATACATACTTATGACATTTACAAAGAAGGTATAAGCAAACAAGTGGTTGGTACTAATGAGTTTGCAGATGCTATTATTAGAAATTTGAATTGTACACCAAATGTATTCACTCCTGTAATTTACAATCATAACATAAAATTAAAACTACCAAAATATCAAAGAAAATCACCCGCTAAAAAAGAACTTGTGGGTGTTGACTTATTTGTGCATAGTCAAGAAAATGAGCCTAATAAATTAGCTGAAAATATACATAAAATAGCTATTAATAAACTTCAATTAACTATGATCACCAATAGAGGAATTAAAGTATGGCCTGAAGGTTTTAAAGAAACATTTTGTACAGATCATTGGAGATGTAGATTTAAAAACGAAGAAAATAAATTAATAACAAAAGAAGATGTTATAAATATAATGGCTAAAGCCAATGAAATGGGAATAGACATTATTAAGACCGAAAATTTATATGAATTTGATGGAGTTATTGGTTACTCATTAGGCCAAGGTCAATAAAAATTAATTAAAAAATATTAAAAATGGATTTACAATTATTAAATGGCCGATTTTCAAAAAATGAAGTGACAGAATTATTGCATAAAATGGTACAAGTTAAAATTGATTTTCATGAACAAAAAATAAAAAATTCGGATTCAGAAGAAGATATTAAGTTCAGAGAATACAAAATAAAGTCACTTCAAGAAAATTATAAAATATTCAAGGATTCAATTAAAGACAAGGAATTTATTTCTATAGCAAGTCAAATAAACATTAATTAAATGAAAGAGATATATGACATAACACTGATTGATGGGTTATTTGAAGAAACAAATGCTAAGGAAATAATTTTAACTATGATTGATAAAAAAATAGAATTTAATGAAATGAGTAGTTTTAGAAATCTAGTTACGAATAATAACAAAGATTTGAATTTAGAAGCAAGGATTCAAGCATTAAAATTAGCAAAACAAGAATTGATTCATTTTTTAAAAAATGACAATAATAAAAAGTTTAAAATAAGCGCAAAAATAAAAATTGAACCTTGTTAAAATGGAAATATTCAAAGGGAGGAAACTAATTATTGCCACTAAACACAAAAAGGAAACTATTATAGCTAAACATTTTGAAGCTACTTTGGGAACTATTTGTGAAATAGCACCTTCCTATGATACTGACGAGCTTGGAACATTTACAGGTGAAATAGAACGAACACTAAGCCCTATCGAAACAGTTAGGGCAAAGTGTTTAAATGCAATGAATAAATACGGATATGATTTAGGAGTTGCCAATGAAGGCTCATTTGGCCCCCATCCTACTTTGTACTTTATTCCTGCAGATGAAGAACTTATGATTTTTATAGATAAAACAAATAATATTGAAATATTAGTAAAGAATATTTCAACAAAAACGAATTTTTCATCAAAAAATATAAAAACCAGGCTAGAGTTACAAAATTTTTTAGACCAAGTTGGATATCCTAGTCACCGTATCATTTTGAGAAAAGAAAAAAAATCAAACAAAAATATCATAAAGGATTTAACTGAATTGCCAGAAATCAAAAATGCATTTGATAATTTTATAAAAATAAATGGAGAGGCGTATATTGAAACAGACATGAGGGCTATGAACAACCCGACCAGGATGAAAATTATTGAAGAAACCACACTATTGCTAATAGAAGCAATTCAATCCACATGTCCCAAATGTTATTTCCCAGGATTTACACCAATACAATTTATTTCTGGATTACCTTGTGCTTTGTGTAGTTTGCCAACGAAATCAATACAGAGCAAAATATTAGGGTGTAAAAAATGCGGTTATGAATTAAAAAAAGAGTTTAAAAAAAATAAACCATTCGAAGATCCTCAATTTTGCGACTATTGTAATCCCTAATTTTTTTTAAAAGACCTCTCCCTACCCTTTGAATCTCAACTTTGTAAACACTTGTAAATGAGGCAAAGCCAATACGGCTAATGTTATAAATAATAAAGTAAAAATGCCAGATGTATCGCTACTCTTATATGATAAGAAGGTGATATAAGAAAATCCAAACCAAGCCATAATAGAAAATGGCATCGCTTTAATAAGCAAACTCTTCCATCCTTTAAAATCATTTGATATGTTGAAAGCAACTCTTATTTTATCAAATGAGAGTAAAGAGTGCCAAAAACCAAAATAAAATGCAAAACAAATCCATAATGGCATGTACAACGCAAAACCAACTAATATAGTTTGTTGCAAAAAAGAATAAAAATAATGTGCTCTATTGTAAAAAAAATATTTAGAGAATATAAAAAGTAAAATATAAACAAAAGCTAAGAACCATAAACTAATGGGATAAATTTTATGCGCTATTTCAATTAAATAATTACTACTTACTGAAGATTTACCCATTTTTAAAAAAATATCTAATGCAAATTGAACATTTTTTGATAAAAGAAATAAAATCCACAAAAACCCTATGAAAGTATATGCAACTTTGTGTATTAAACCACTCGTCTTCCCTATCCAATCTACTTCTCCAAAATGAAATGCAGTGATCACTATAAATATACACAATGCTATAATAGGAAAGAAATACCAGATTAATGAGTAAGCAAAAATATTTAGAATGTATTTAAACAAAAAAGCTTTATGCGAGGTGGTAACAGATTCATTGAGATGTTGGTCAATATACAAATCAAGCGCCCCATGTGGAACACCAAATAATATCAGAACAAGAACTAGAAATGAAATTTGAGTGCTGATGTTTAAACTTAATAAATAATCAAAAACGAACAGCATAAATGCAAATAGTAATAAATAGATTCTCAACTTTATTTGCATGAAAAGTAATTTTAAAAAAAATGGGGCAAGGATAATCTTGCCCCATCACTTATATAAGTAGATTATGCAGATTTTCTACTTAAGCTATAGATAACTAAACCAAAACCGATTTTATTGATTGCATCACCAATATTGTAAATAACATTCATGTCAATTCCAATATTTTTAAAGCTAGCATACCATTGTCCATCAGCAGTTCCAATTAAGTAGCCTAATGGATAGATAGCCCATCCTACTAATACAAACCAGCCTAATGCAGCATTTGCAGAAGCAACTGCAGTTCCTGAACTTGTAGCTAATTTTTTAACATCACCAAGCCATACTTCGTATACGATATAGAAATATGCGATGGCACTTATAGTTCCCCATAAGGTTGCTTGAGCCGGAGCAACAGCTTCTCCCCAATAACCTGTAACAAGCATCACTACAGATGCTAAAATCATTTTCCAAAGTAAATTAGAAGTTCCACCTGCTTTTTTTGTGATTAAATAAAATTCAACACACATTAAAGGCACAGTTAATAACCAGTCTACATAACGGAAAAACGTAGGACTATCATGCGTTTCTAAATAATAACCACGCATGTAGTAATAGTGAACAGCTGCAATAAAAGTGATCAAACCCGATACTAATACCGAAGTACGCCACTCTTTACTTGTGTTGTTCAATTCTAAAAAGAAGAAAACCGCTGCGGCCATCATGGCCATTGTGCCAATGAAAAAAGTAAAAGAGACATAGTCTGTTTTAGCAATTTGCATTGAAGCATCAAGCAAAAATAAATGATCCATATTGTTGAGTTTTGGTGAACATATTAATTCACAACACTCCACAAAATCATTACGGCTGTCAAAAATGTTTGGTTAAACAGTTTTGCAAAGCAATAGCAAATCAATCGTTGTTATGTAATTTAACAAGAAGTTTATGAAATTGTTTAAAATAGCTCAGTTGGAAATGTTAAACGATTTTATTCGTTTAACATATAATATGGCAAAAAAGGCATTATTTAGAAGAATTTAACTGGGGTCTAATTAATAGCATCCCATAGTTGAGCTCTCATTTTCAATGACTTAAGTGAAGCTATGCGAGCTTCTTCCCATTTATTGACATCCTGTCCACATAATTCAGAAACCATCTCTAAAGCTAAATGACTATGATGCCCCCCATCAACTTCAATATGTCTTTCTATATAATATTTGAAAGTAGAAACCTTGTTTGGATGTTCTTGGTAAATCTTATTTAAAATTTGATTAAACATGTCAGGTATTAAATCTTCTCTACCAAAAGTAAAAACTGCTGCTTTAACATGTAAAGGCGCATATTGAGCAATCTCAAAGGTAAACTGTAAAAACTGTTTCACTTGATGAGGAATATCAGATATTGCTATGGCTTCGCCAATAGATTGACCATTTTGAAGCGCTGATAACAATTGATTGATAAGTTTTGTAGAAGCGCCCATTTGATGCATGGCTTTTAAGTATAACTCAAAATGGCTTATACGAATGTCATTTTCATCAACATCAGACTCCTCACCTAAAACAATTTCATTGATAAGAAAACGGGTATTAGCAGAACCTATTGGCATCCAGGGTAAAGTAACCGATGTCAATCCAATTTGTAAGGACTTAAGCAAACTCATAAAATCCCAAACCGCAAAAACATGACATTCGGCGAATTTTTTTAAACCTTCTAAATCACTGATTTTACTGTATACTGGATGCGCTAAAAGTTGCACTCTCGCTTCTTGAATACTTTCCTTTAATATTGCTAATTGATTTTCCATAGTAATAATTATAAACAAAAGAGACAGACTTTTGTTTTAGAATTTGCAAAGGAACTAGGAAAAAAAAGAAGAAAAAAATATATTTAAAAGATGCTAGTAAATATTCCATATTTCATAAATAATCAAGGTCAAGCTATTTATTATGGAAACATTTTAACTGATGAACAAAAAGAAAATTATTTCAAGGAATTATTAAACAATATTGAATGGGAGAACGAAAAAGTAATCATGTTTGGCAAAGAAATAATCACCAAACGAAAAGTCGCTTTTTATGCAGACAATGAATTGAAATACACTTATTCCCAAAAAACAAAAAAAGGAACAATTTGGACAACTGTATTACTATCTATTAAAAATAAGGTTGAAGAGCTCACAAAATCGAAATATAATGCTTGCCTGTTAAACTTATATCATGATGGCACCGAAGGTATGGGATGGCATAGTGATGATGAAAAAGAAATTGTCCCTGAAAGCTCCATCGCTTCATTAAGTTTAGGTGCAGAAAGAAAATTTTCATTCAAACATAAAATAACAAAAGAAACTTATTCTATATTCCTTGAAAATGGTTCCATTCTTGAAATGAAAGGAGCCATTCAAAAAAATTGGCTTCATGCACTTCCAAAAACAAAGAAAATAGTAACTCCTCGAATTAATTTAACATTTAGAAAAATGCTAGGATGAAAAAGAAAGACTCAAATAAACAATTTAAAAAAGCAAATTTGCCTTCTAAAATTTGCATAAAATGTAACCGCCCATTTTCATGGCGTAAAAAATGGGAGCGTTCATGGGAGGAAGTAAAATTTTGTAGCGAGGGTTGCAAAAAAGCTAAATAAATTTTTCTAAAGTTATGCTATTTGATCCACCATTTGGGAGGATCCAATATAAAGGCTTGATTTTTGATGAAAATCAAGCGGCTCAACTTCCATGATACGATTTTTTCCATTAGTCGCTTTCCCACCAGCTTGTTCAACTATAAAAGCGAGTGCATTGCATTCAAAAAGTAAACGCAATTTTCCTTCTGGACTCTGAATGGTTTCAGGATACAGATAAATGCCTCCTTTTAATAAATTTCTGTGAAAATCGGCCACCAAGGACCCAATGTACCTAGCAGTTAATTTTTGTTTTCTACAATCATTGATATATTCAATCACTGTTTTGTTCATTATAAAATTATTCAGCCCATCATTTATGGAATAGATGGAACCTGTATCAGGTATTTCAATGTCTTTATGAGATAATACATATTCACCCAAAGTGGATTCGTAGGTAAACCCACAAACTCCATCACCTAATGTAAGCACCAACATAGTTGAAGTTCCATAAAGAATATATCCAGCAGCAACTTGATTGATGCCTTTTTGCAAAAAATCTTTTTTTGTTAATGGTGTACCATTGGGGGTGATTCTTTTATAAATTGAAAAAATAGAACCCACCGATACATTGACATCAATATTACTAGACCCATCTAATGGATCAATGGCCACCACATAACTTCCTTTATTATTAAAATCAATGAAATCCTCAGTTTCTTCAGAAATGACACCGCATGCCTCTTTTCCTTTAGAAAGGGCTCTTGTGAATCGAATATTTGCAAGAATATCCAATTTTTGCTGTTCTTCCCCTGTACTGTTTTGATTGCCATAATTTCCAATAATGTCTACTAAACCTGCCTTATTCATTTCTCGATTGACCACTTTGGACGCTAAGGCAATATCTCTTAATAACTGTGAAAGTTCACCAATGGTATTAGGCTGTAGATTATCTATATTTTTAATAAACCTATCAAGTGTGATTCCTATAGGTAAAGCAATTTTTGAGTGCTCCATGGGTGAATGAATTAAAAATTAGAAATAAGAAAAACTGGATTCAACTTTATATTAAAGTCAAATGAGGGATTTGACTTACGCTACTCTAAGTTCATTCATTAAACCACACCAAACACTTAAAATATTGTATTTATTTACGAAATCGTTGTCAACGATAGGAAAATGCTATTTTAACTCTAATGCAACAATTGATTTTGCAGGAATAGTCACCATTAAATCATTGCCTTCTTTTTGGGCTCCATCAAAGTTTTTAATAAACACTTTAGCCGCAGAATCAAAATCATTAAAATCTGTTAATGCACCTGAAGTAATGATAGTGCCCTGCACCCCCTTCCAATGAATGCTAGACATATTGAAACGCAATGGTATATTATTATGTGCGTCAATGTTTACAATAGTGAGATGAGTCACTCCATTGCTGTCAATGGATGCTGACATGTTGATTGCTGAAATGGAATTACCATCTAGAGTATACTTAGGAGATTCAAAATTGATATTTATTTTTTTAGCATCTTGATGTACTTTGTACATATCAAATACATGGTATGTTGGCGTTAAAATCATTTGTGTCCCTCTTGTTAATACAATAGATTGTAAAACATTGAGCGTTTGTGCCAAATTTGCCATTCTTACACGCTCTGCATGGTTATTAAAAATGTTCAAGTTAGTACCCGCAATTAAAGCATCCCTCAAACTATTTTGTTGATACAAAAAGCCTGGATTAGTTCCTGGTTCCACATCTGTCCAAATACCCCACTCATCTACCACTAATCCTACTCTACGTTGTGGATCATACCTATCCATCACAGTGGAATGCTTTGTAACCAATTCGTCCATACGTAAAGTACTTTTCATGGTATTAAAATATTCTGCTTCTGTGAAACTAGTAGCGGATCCTTTTTTGCCCCAATTCCCAGTAGGAATGGTATAGTAATGCAATGATAAACCCCACATTTGCCCTGCTGCTTTTTTCATCAATACTTCGGTCCAATTATAGTCCCCAGCATTTGCACCTCCTGCAATTTTTAAAAGTGGTGCGTTATGATAATTACGCGCATAAGTAGAATAACGATTAAATTGATCTGCATAAAATTCGGGGGTCATTTCTCCACCACAACCCCAACTTTCATTTCCTACACCCCAAAATTTTACTCTCCAAGGCTCGTTCTGTCCATTTTGTTTTCTTAATTCCGTCATGGTACTTTTAGCATCCGAATTTAAATACTCCACCCACTTTGCCATTTCCTCCACGGTTCCACTTCCTACATTACCTGTGATGTAGGGTTCTGTTTTTAATAATGTACATAATTCTAAAAACTCATGAGTTCCAAAACTATTGTCTTCGGTCACGCCTCCCCAATTGGTATTAACCATATAGGGTCTTTGTTGACGAGGGCCTATGCCATCTCTCCAATGATATTCATCTGCAAAACAACCTCCTGGCCATCTTAAATTGGGTATTTGAATTTTTTTCAAAGCTTCTACGACATCTAATCTAATACGATCTTTTTTTGACACTTTCAAGGTGTCACTAACCCAAAAACCATCATAAATACAACGTCCTAAATGTTCCGAAAAATGCCCATAAATATGTTTGCTGATAGTAGTTGTTAAATGGTTGCCGTCTAGAGTTACAACAGTAGGTTTTTGAGCAATTGTTTGAATTAACAATATAAACAAAGCCAAGAATAGAGAGCACATTTTTTTCATAGAAGATTGTTTTACGAAATTGAATTTAAAACAAATATGTGAATATTTAGGAATTTGAAGTTTATTATTTATGACAATATTCCTACCTTTCATACTCATTTTAATTCAATAATATGTGCTATGTGATAGGCGTTAAAGTGCCTAAAAAACAAACCTTAAAAATTGGAAACAAACATATAGATATTGAAGCAATTGATATTCCAGCTCAATCAGGTTTTAGTTATTCCAAATGGCCTGTTCTCTTTTATTCGGACGAATCTAAATCCACATTAGAGGCCGGATTAATGCATTGGGAGCTCATTCCACATTGGGTAAGCAATGAAAAAGAATTAAATGAATCCCGAAAAAAATACACTACGCTTAATATTAAAGGAGAAAATATTTTAAGCAACAAAGTGGCGGGTCCGTTCATTATAAAAAAAAGATGCCTGGTACTTGCTTCTCATTTTTTTGAATGGCAACAAATTGAAAAAGAAAAAATACCTCATTGCATCTCTTTGCAAGAACAAAATTTATTTTATATCGCTGGCGTTTGGAATATTTGGACCAATAGACAAACAGGTGACATCATTCCAAGCTTTGGTATTATTACCACAGAAGCGAATGAAATGATGAGCAAGATTCACAACACAAAAAAAAGGATGCCAACAATTTTAGATGATGATTTAGCTGCACAATGGATCAACTCAAATTTATCGGAAAAAGAAGTCAATTCATTGGCGATACATCAATTTAAAACAGATAAAATGAAGTCGCATACGGTAGCAAAAAATTTTCAACAATCGAATGACCCTAGCGCACCTTTTAATTACCAACTTTTTACTTCGCAAAGCTTGTTTTAGCTAAAAAATTTTATTTCCAGCCAAAATAATCCAACGCGTTATTGCAACTAATATCTTGAATAACTTTACCTACCCATGGTAAATCATTTGGCAACTCTCCTTCTTCAATCTCTTGGCCAAACATATTACAAACAATACGTCTAAAATATTCATGTCTTGGATAGGAAAGAAAACTTCTTGAATCGGTCAACATTCCAACGAACCTGCTGACTAAGCCCATATTACTTAAAGCATTCAATTGACGCTCAATCCCTTCTTTTTGATCCAAAAACCACCATGCACTTCCAAACTGGACTTTACCAGCAACACTACCATCGTTAAAATTGCCAATCATAGTGGCCATTAATTCATTGTCCGCTGGATTTAAATTATATAAAATTGTTTTAGCTAATTTATCTTCAGAGTCTAATTTATTTAAAAATGTAGCTAGCGCTTTTGCTTGCGAAAAATCTCCAATACTATCCCACCCTGTATCTGCGCCCAACAACTTCATCATTCGACTATTGTTATTTCGCAAAGCTCCTAAATGAAATTGCTGAACCCAACCTTTTTCCCAATCCCATTCAGCAAAATGTAATAACATACAACTTTTGAATTTTCGTTGCTCTAGGTCATTGAGTGATTTTCCGCCATAAATTTTATTGAAAATTGATTCCACTTCATTTCCGGTAAAATCTTCGGCATAAATTTCTTCTAATCCATGGTCACTCACACTGCATCCCATAGTTGCAAAAAAATCATGCCTATTTTGTAAAGCAAAAAGAAAATCTTCAAAACTTGAAATAGATAAATTAGAAACTGCTTCTAGTTTTTTGACATAAGTGATGAAAGATTCAGCATGGGACACCTCCATAGCTTTATCTGGCCTAAAAGCTGGAATTACTTTCACTTCAAATTCACTATTTGCAATTTTTTGGTGATACTCAAGCGAATCAATTGGATCATCCGTGGTACAAATCACCTTTACATTCATTTTACGAATCAGGTTTTTAGTACTATAAGCTGGAGTGACCAATTGTGCAGTAGCTTGCTCATAAATGGAGTTTGCAGATGCTGGTTTTAATATTTCATGAATGCCAAAATAACGCTGCAACTCTAAATGAGTCCAATGATACAAAGGATTACGCATCGTGAACGGTACAGTAGCAGCCCAATGATTGAATTTTTCGGTATCCGGTTTTTGCCCAGTACAATAATCCTCAGGAACGCCATTCGTTCTCATGGCACGCCATTTATAATGATCTCCGTACAACCATGCTTGTGTTAAATTATTAAAATTTATATCATCCGCAATTTGTTGAGGAGAAAGATGACAATGATAATCTATCAATGGCATCTCTTTTGCATATTCATGATATAAAATTTGAGCTGTTTTTGTTTTTAATAAAAAATTCTCATCCATGAAAGACTTCATACCCTTTAACTTTTTTTTAAATTATAAACTCACCCCACGTTTCCATGGAATAAAATCATCTTGATTTAATAAAACTGCTTTAGGAGTGATTAACCCACTTGCAGCTTGAATACAATATTCTAATATTTCTGCACCCATTTGTTGAATTGTTTTTTCTCCATCAATAATGGGTCCGGTATCTATGTCAATAATATCACTCATTCTTTTTGCCAATGCCGTATTACTGGACACTTTAATTGTAGGACAAACAGGATTACCTGTAGGTGTCCCTAAACCGGTGGTGAATAAAATTAAAGTAGCTCCCGATGCTGCTTTTCCAGTAGTAGCTTCCACATCGTTTCCTGGAGTGCACACCAAACTTAATCCTGGCTTAGTCGCTAATTCGGTATAATCTAATACATCCACTACTGGAGAATTTCCTCCTTTTTTAGCTGCACCTGCGGATTTTATTGCATCAGTAATTAATCCATCTTTAATATTACCAGGGGAAGGATTCATATGAAACCCAGATCCAACACTTAAAGCCTTATTATTATAGGACTGCATTAAATGAATAAATTTTTTAGCTGCTTCTGGCTCAATGGTTCTATTAATCAGCTCTTGCTCCACTCCACATAATTCTGGGAATTCTGCCAATAAAACTTTGCCTCCCAAGGCTACCAGTAAATCTGCACAAAATCCTACAGCAGGATTAGCAGATATGCCGCTAAATCCATCACTTCCTCCGCACTTTACACCTATAGTCAATTTATCTAAACTTGCTGGTTGACGAGTTTGTTTATTGGCGTCAATTAATCCTAAAAAGGTTTGACGAATGGCTTTTGCAATTAAATCAGGTTCGCTAATAGATTCCTGTTGTTCAAAAACAAATAATGGTTTATCAAAATTTGGATTACGTACTAAAATATCGTTTTTTAAATCATTGGATTGCAAATTTTGACAACCTAAACTAAGGACAGTGACACCTGCAACATTGGGATGATTAGCATAAGCAGCCAAAAGTTTACTTAGTATGGCCGCATCTTGTCGAGTTCCACCACAGCCTCCTTGATGATTTAAAAATTTAATACCATCTATATTTGAAAATACTCTGTTGTTTTTTTGAGTGTTCGCCGACAAATCAATCGTACTATTTTCTGCAATATTTTTTCCTTCTTTATACGCAGTTACCAATGAATGGGTATAAGCTTTGTATTTGGGAGTATCTGCATACCCTAATTCATTGTGCAAAGCCTCTTTGATCACATCTAAATTTCTGTTTTCACAAAATACTGTAGGAATAAACAACCAATAATTGGCAGTTCCTACACAACCATCACTTCTATGATATCCTAAAAACGTCCTGCCCTTAAAATCACTTACATCAGGAGCTTGCCATTGATATTGATATGGCTTAAAGGTAAATGGTTCCGCTGCATGATGTAAATTTTGAGTACTCATTAAAGTCCCCATCTTAACTTCTTTTGTTACTTTTCCTACAAGCACACCATACATGATAACTTCTGCTCCCTCAGACATATCATTCATATAAAATTTATGCTTGGGCGCAATATCCTCTTGCAACAAATAATCATGATTTTCAAACACTATAGTTTGTCCTTTTTGCAAAGGCTGTAATGCTACTAAAACATTGTCTAAAGGATTCACTTTTAAAACTAATTGCTTCATTTTTTTAAGCTTTGTTATTGATAAATTCATTCACCACCATTTGCATTCCATTCTGTTGTATAGAAGTCATTACTTTATGAACAGAATCTTTGAAAGTAGTATCGAAAGCAAATTGGCTCATATCAACCTGTTGACATAATTGTTCTTGATATACAAAAAAAGCAGCGACACAAATACTCATTGCTACAGGAACTTTATGGGTCAATTGTTGATACTTTTCAATTAAAAATAAATTTCTCATTTTTATTTTTTCTATGTAATTCAAGGCGATACTTTTCCATTGATGTTCGATGGTAGGATTTGAAAAACGATCCAGTACAACATTCTGAAAATGGCGAATATCAGATATGCTTATATCATCACCTTGAACACATGGCGCAATTTCATTTTCTAATAATTGAGTAATGAATTTTCTAAAATTGATATTTGACATTGATTCTTTGACGGTCTCATATCCCAACAAAATTGCTAAGGCACAGCAAAATGTATGTGTACCATTTAATAACCGCAACTTAAGCTCTCTGAATTTTGAAATGGAAGGGGCAACTACAATGCCATCATCAGCTTGCGCAAAACTTAATGTATCAGCAGTACTTTGCTTATTGGTTTCAATTGCCCACAAAGCAAATGGTTCGCTGGTGATCAACAAGTGGTCTTGATACCCAAGCTCATTTTCTAGACTCTCTTGTTCTTCAGCTGGTAAATTTCCTGTTACGATGCGATCCACTAGTGTATTACAAAAATCATTGTACTCGTTTAGCCAAAATATAAATTCATTGGGAAGTTGTTGAAGGGTCGCGAGGTCTAATATGATTTTTTTCAAAACATGACCGTTATCAGGCACTAGTTCGGTTGGTAAAATAACCAATCCAAATTCATTTGCTTTTTCTGCAAAATGAATCCAACGATGCCATAATACAGACAATAATTTGCCCGGAAATGAACTTGGCGTTAATATTAATTCAGTATCATTTGGATCAAAAACCAAACCAGCTTCGGTCGTATTGGATAATACGATTTTTAATGCTGGAGATTGAGACAATGTAATAATCTCCTGCCATTGAGAAGAAGCCACCAACACCCTACTGATTGAAGTATTCTCATATATCTCATTTACTTCTTTACCATCAACCACTCCTTTCACAACATGATGATATAAATTATCCTGTTGTTCAAAATCAATGATGCCGCCAGTTGTAGTAGATTTAACTACAACAACACTTCCATTAAAAATTCCTTTTTTGTTTGCCTTATCAATAAAAAAATCTGGAAGCCCTCTCAACAAGACACCAGTTCCAAATTGTAATACTTTTTCGGGCAAAGGCTTTAATATTCCATTGCGCGCTTCATACCGTTCCTTATTATATAAATTACTTCTTCCCATTTTTATGATTTCTTATTTTCTGCAGTAGGATTCCAAAGATTCTTAAATACCCAACTTGCACTAATTTCATGAAAAGCAGGCTTCCCCTTTGCTGTTTCTAAATTATTTTTATAAAATCCTACAGTAGCATTTTCTTTATCACAATTATAA
>JAFMJX010000225.1 GCA_017853235.1 Chitinophagaceae bacterium
ATTCTTAGAGGTCATACAAACCTACATCAAAAAAAGAGGCAAACAAAAAGTTAGATTTAAGTCAACAAAAAATGTTTATAAATGTTATTTAAACGTGAACATCTTTCATATCAAAACCAAATATTAATGAAAAAGCTAATTTATTCAACCCTAATAGTCATTTTTGTAAGCGCCATGATAAGTTGGAAATGGCAAATCAGCCAACATCCTACTGTCAACAAAGCTGAAGTAATTAGTTGTTTGAATATGGAAACACAACAAGCTTATAAGTTAGAGGCTTCCCAACCTGCCTTTGCTCAATTACACCCTAGCCCCGTTTTGGTAGCCCCCGAAAATTTATTGGGTAAAATGATTTCATTCCCTTCTGCAGATGGTCAAACAGCCGGAGGATATTTTATACCTGCTAAAAAACCTTCTAAAAAATGGTTAATAGTCATTCAAGAATGGTGGGGTTTAAATGACAATGTAAAAATGGAGTCTGACAAATATTTTACCGACTTAGGAAATGTGAATGTTTTAGCAGTGGATATGTATGATGGAAAAGTGGCAGCTACCCCCGACAGTGCAATGAAATTAATGCGAAGTGCAAATATGGAACATATGACTGCTTTGATTCAAGGTGCCATTAAATATGCAGGAAGCAAAGCTGATATTTATAGTGTTGGTTGGTGCTTTGGTGGTATGTGGAGTTTACAAACAGCCATTTTAGCTGGGCCACAAGCAAAAGGAACAATCATGTATTATGGTCGTCCTGAAACCAATATGGAAAAATTAAAATCCATTCAATGTGATATTATTGGATTTTTTGGCAACTTAGATCAAAGTCCATCACCTGCCATGGTGAATGAGTTTGAAAAAAATATGCAAGCAGCTGGCAAAAACATAACTGTAAATAGATATGAAGCTGGGCATGGTTTTGCAAATCCAAGCAATCCTAGCTTTAATGCAGCAGCTAAAGAAGATGCTTACACAAAAGCAATTGCATTTTTAAAATCACACTAAGAGTATAGCATCTCACGCTAGATTATTGGATAAAATAATTTTGAACCAAACTCGAGCTATGCGAGCGTGAGGTGAAGATTCAATATATTGTATATTAATATTATAAATTATTTTGAACCGAATTCGAGCTATGCGAGCGTGAGGTGAAAAATAAGTTTATAATATTAATACTCTATAATAAAGTCTCAATAACTCTTACCAGGAACTAAATAATTTTGAACGTAATCCTGAATACCTTCTTCTAAAGAATAAAAAGGAATTTGATAACCTGCTGTTTGCAGTTTTTGCATATTAGCTTCGGTAAAATATTGATATTTATCTCTGATATCTTCGGGCATATCGATAAATTCAATATTAGGTGACAATCCTTGTGCAGTAAAGGTATTAGCAGCTAAATCATAAAAGCTGCGGGCTTTTCCAGTACCTAAATTATACAATCCATTTTGTGACTTGTTCCAGTTATTCGAAATCATTTTTTGCAACATCCATTCAATTACTTTCATCACATCTTTCACATAAACAAAGTCACGTAATTGTTGGCCATCTTCAAAACCTACTTTATGACTTTTAAATAATTTTACTTTGCCGGTTGCTTTGATTTGATGGTATGAATGAAAAATAACACTAGCCATTCTTGCTTTGTGATATTCATTGGGACCATATACATTAAAAAATTTCAATCCAGCCCAATGAGAAGGCATATTGGTTTGCGCAATTGCCCACTTATCAAACTCGTTTTTACTAATGCCATAAGGATTTAATGGTACTAGTTGATCCAGAATTTGATGATCATCATTATATCCATGCGCTCCAGAACCATAAGTAGCTGCAGAAGAAGCATAAATAAATGGAATTTGCTTTAATGTGGCGTAATTCCACAAAGCTTGAGAATACTCCAAGTTTAATTCTTGGTGTATTGCATAATTAAATTCAGTGGTATCGGTACGCGCCCCTAGATGTATCATAACATCAATGGGAAAATCTTCTGTCAATAATTGAGCTAAGAAAGCTTGCCTTTCTATAATTTTTGAATATTGCTTTTGCTCCCAATTGGATCTTTTTACTTCTACCCCAAAATCATCCACTAACCATAAATTAGTAAAGCCTTGCTCATTTAAATATTGAACCACCACCGATCCAATAAATCCAGCGCTACCTGTCACAACAATGGTGGGAGAAGCCTTCATGCTTATTTCATTTTAGATTCAATGGCAGTATCGTATTGGTGTTTCCAATCTGCAATATTTCCCCAATTTTCACCTTCTACACGAATATCACTAGCAGTCACTTTACCAATCACGCTAATAGGTACCTTCATGGAAGCTGCTAAAATTTCAATAGCACCCAATTGAGAAGCAGCACAGGATACAACGACCCTACTTTGTGCTTCACCCAACCAATAGGCATCCTTACGAAGTGAAGTATTTAATGAAGTAACTTCAAAACCTTTGTTATTTGTAAACGCAGATTCTAATAATGTAATAATCAACCCACCCTCACTAATATCGTGCGCACTTAAAATATTTCCTTGTTGTATTAATTTTGTGACTAATTGCTGCACATTAAATTCTTCTTCTAATTCAAAATGTGGTGCAGATGAATATGGCACACTTTTTATTTTATGTAAATACTCTGATGATCCAATATCATTGCGAGATTGACCTAACAAAACAATGACATCGCCTTCATTTTTAAAATTCAATGTCATTCTTTTTTGCATATCTTCTACGATACCTACCATACCAATCGTGGGAGTTGGATATACTGGGCCATCCGGATTTTGGTTGTAAAAACTTACGTTACCTCCAGTAACTGGTGTATTAAATTTTCTACATGCGGCTCCCATACCTTCTACTGCTTTTGCAAATTGATAATACACTTCAGGATCATAAGGATTACCAAAATTCAAACAGTTGGTCACTCCAATTGGCTCTCCACCAGAACAAACAATGTTACGGGCAGCTTCAGCAACTGCAATCATAGCTCCTTTATAAGGATCCGCAAAAACATATTTACTATTACAATCCACGGTCATTGCCAATGCTTTTCCAGTTCCTTTTGCAATTACTACAGAAGCATCACTTGGCGCATTGGTTGAAGCATTTGCTGCACCTACCATGCTGTCATATTGAGTATACACCCAACGTTTAGAAGCAATATTGGG
>JAFMJX010000226.1 GCA_017853235.1 Chitinophagaceae bacterium
TGAGGTGAAAACAACTCACAATTCTCTCAAACACTAAATACAAGTAAAGAGGATTCAAAATTGACAAAGTTAAATTATCGAATATCACCCAATCCAACAACAGGTATTTGCGTTGTTGAGAGTGATGAATTGATTATTCAGTGCGAAGTTTACAATAGTTCAGGTAAACAAATTTTGTCCTTTGAACCAAAAAGCAAGGTGTTTCAATTTGATTTGAGTTTATCTCCCAAAGGAATTTACATCATAAAATCCACCAGCAAACTCGGCGTTAACTCCAGCAAAATAATTGTTCAATAATACTTTGAATCAGGGAATCCATTCCAGTTCAAAAAAGGTGGGGGCCTGTAAAATTCAAGATACACAGAAGATTGAAATTCTGAATCTCACATGAAGACTTCAAGAAGGAACATTTTAACAAAAGATTAGAACCATTTCTTATGAAAGAAGAATATCTTCAGGAAATACTTCAATCGAGACCTACTGTGCATGAATTGTATTATGGTGCATTTATTCAGGAAACTTTACGGATAAATGAAAATTTGTTTGCAATTCCACTAAAACCCCTTGGATTTCAAGCCCAATCAGAATATTTAGAACAATACTCAGCGCAAATAGCAAAGATTGCTGTTGACCAGGATAGCCTTAACAACTTAATTACTCAAGGTGGCAATGCATTCCCAGTGATTGCATTAGTATTTAGAAACTCAACAGACACCTCCCCTGAGCTTTTAGAAAAAGAGGCCAGAGAGGAATTTAAAAAGGCAATTAAAGTACTTAGCTGGGCAACGGGAGATGAAATTTCACCTTTCGGAGTTTTTACCCTAACTAAAGATCAAAGCTACTTTAGGTTATCATTACCACACAGCAATAAAAGAATAAGATTAGGCTTTGGAAATACAGGACCGGACTTTGAAAATCAGATAAAAAGTATACTCGCTGCAATTGAAAAAGATGAACATTTTGAATTTGGTATTAGTATGTACCATGATGCTTTAAAAGAATCCAATCCAAAATTTCAAATAGCGCGTTTTTTTTGTTGCTTAGAATGTCTTGCTCACAAAATCATTGGTAAAAAAAGACCAACTCGAAAAGCGGTCAAATACTTATTGGGGCTTGAAGATGGTGCTTTCAGCGAAATCCATATAGATGGCCAAAAATACAGGTATGACACTGTGGAAATTGCAGGTAGAATTAGAGACAAGCTTTTTCACGGGGTTAAATTCGCAAAAAGCGATCTAATATCAGAAGCGAGAACTGCATTTGAATTATACGAAAACTATCCTGAACAAATCGCATCAACAATGAAATCCTATTGTGAAATGGAACTAGCGAGATGGGCAAATGGGACCTCAAGAGGTTTAGAAGTACCCATTGAATAATAGAACTGATTCGAATAAGAGCATGTTTGCAATTGGGGATTCAGTAGTAAATATAAACTAAATATTTAACCCCTCTAATGGATAAACACTTGTGACGACATGAATATGCAGCACCGCGATATACACACCAACACCCTATTGCCGCATAAGATTCCGCAAAATATGAACTTATCATCACTAACCTTCGCGCACGTATTATAAATATATAATGGCGTTGAAAAAGAAAATATGAGGACTTAAAAAACAGTAATTCAAAAATGAAAAAGATACAAATCTACATCATCTCTCTTTGGCTGCTTTTCGTTTTAATAGGAATTAAAGAATTTGTATTTGTGTCTTGGGATATCAGCCTCACTTGGGTTGGATTTAAACATTTTGCTTCTGCAAATATCACAATGCTCACTGCTACTTTCTTCTCATTACTTGGGCTATTCTATTATCTCAGATTGACATACATATTGAAAGGCTCCACAAAATTGCCTAAAACAATCACAAAGATTGAAGACCAAAACTATGAGTATCTTACATTTTTAACTACAAACATAATACCGTTCCTAAGAGTCAAGTCAGAGGGTAAAGATGTGCTGATTACAATTCTACTTCTAGTAATTATTGGTGCAATATTCGTAAAGACTAATCTGTTTTACAAAAACCCCACACTTGCACTGCTCAACTATAAACTTTACAAAGTTGATACTGAAAAATCATCAAATCTGATTTTCATTTCAAAAGATGAATTGAATTTGAACGACTCTGTTCACCACATACACTTACACAACAACGTATATTTTGTAAAAAAATGAATAAAGAACTCTTATTAGAGAAATTGGCGTATTTCCTCAATCCTGAAAATGGAATTGGAGCAGCATTATATTTTGTCTTAAATCAAAACGAAGATGATATTGTACGCTTTGCAGATATTGAAAACGACGCAAAAAACGAACTTAAAAACCGTTTTTTAACATACATAAAAGATGAAATTATCAATAATGAAGAATTACATTTTCTAAATATAAGTGAAGCAGATGATAGAAAAAATGTGATTTACAGATATGATATTGAAGAACAGCCAGAACGCCTTAACATGCTCAATGAAATTATTGCAGAGGGAGAAAGAGACAAATTTAATTTCAATCAAAACAACCTAGATGGATTGCAAGGCTACTTGATAACAATCGGCAATGAAGGGAATCAAATTGCCCTTTATAAAAAGCATCATCCATTTAATTTATTAAAACAAGACAGGTTTTTACTTTTTCCAAGCAATGAAAGATTAGTGAAAGCAGAAAAGGACTTTATCGCATTAGATAACAGTTTCGATTTTATGTTGGTTGATAATAACCTAATTGTGCTAAAATTAAATACCCTTGAAAGGTTTTTCGGCTTTGAAGATGTAATCAGAAATCAAGCTCAAAACATCATGTCCATTATTGAAGCTAATCAACTTTTAGAAGACATTGAACAACTGAATGAGCTTGCTAAATCATTAACAACTGCCAAAAAGATAATGAAATTAAGAAACTCGCCTGTTCTGAATGTGCCAGTTGAAAATGTTATAAACTTCATAAATAACCATCAGGAACTTACTGGTAAAATTGGTTTTAATGATAATGGAACAAGAGTAGTACTTACAACAGCTGTTTCAAAAAAGTTGTTTTTAAAATTGTTAAATGACGATTACTTGTTTTCTCAGCTAACGGATTTACAATACGATACACACGCTAAAGACAGGTTGAATAAAAATAAAGAAGAAATTTAATGAATACACAAATTGAAGAAGC
>JAFMJX010000227.1 GCA_017853235.1 Chitinophagaceae bacterium
AAAGCCAATTTTACATGGGATGCATTTGTCAATTTTTCCTCAAATAGAAGTAAGGTAATTGAGTTAAGCGATGGTTTAACTAATTATGTTATGGCAACAAGACGTGTTACTGTGGAGGCGCGTGTAGGTGAGCGTATGGGAAATCTGTATGGCATTGGCTTTGCCCGCGTACAAAGTACTGATCCCTCTGCTCCTTATTATGATGCAACAGGTAAGTACACAGGCCAAATGGTATTTGCAGCAAATGGAAGACCTATTAGAACCACCAATAGAATTTATCTCGGTAATTATAACCCAGATTGGTTAATGGGCCTAGGAAATAATTTTTCTTATAAAGGAATCAAATTGAGTTTCTTATTTGATATACGCCAAGGTGGACGATTATACTCTGAAACACAAACAGTTGGGCGTGAAGGAGGTATTATTACTGAAACCTTAGAGGGTAGAGCTAATGGATATGATCTTACGATAAATGGTAACGGAGTAATTGGTCAAGGTGTTGTAGTAAACTCATCAGGTGGTTTTAGTCCTAACACAACAAAAGTAACTGCAAGAGAGTGGCACACTGCTTGGACTGGTGGAAGAGGTATTGCTGAGGGTGTTATGTATGACGCATCTTTCATTAAGCTTCGTGAATTACAAATTGGTTATACTCTACCTGACAAATGGTTTGGCAAATCACCCTTCCGTTCTGTTAGTGTAAATCTAGTTGGCCGTAATTTATTACTATGGGATCGTGTACCACATGTTGACCCAGAGGTTATGTCTTATACTGGTGGGACTGCGTTACCAGGTATTGAAAACATGAGTATTCCAACTACACGTAGCTATGGAGTTAATTTGAGTTTTAAATTCTAAATACCATTCAACAGTACTATTTTATGAAATATCTAGTAATCTTAACATTTGTTGCATCGCTGGTGATTATGCCGGGTTGTACAAAGGATTTTCGTGAAACCAACACCAACAGAAATAATCCAACTTCGGTTACGCCCGACCTGTTACTTAGTGGTATTATTAAAAGCACATTGGACCAGCAGGTTAGTGAAGCCTGGGGCATTGGAAATATAGTAGCACAGTACCATGCTAAAATTCAATTTGTGAATGAAGATCGATACGGTTGGAATGAGCAAAATGGTATTTGGAATAACGTTTACGGAAATTACCGAAATCTTCAAAACATTTTCACTCAGGTTGGGACTAATACATCTAGTCCCTATTATGGAGTTGCATTAATTTTAAAGTCATGGATGTTCTCACTTGCAACAGATGCTTATGGAGATGTTCCCTACAGCGAAGCTGGAAAAGCAAAATCAGATGGGCTTTATCAGCCAAAGTATGATAAGCAAGAGGATATTTATACTGGAATATTAGCTGACTTAAAAAAGGCTAATGAGGTGTTAGCTACTGCAAATGGACCCTTTTCTGGCGATTTAATTTTTGGAGGTGGTGCCTCTTCCTTGATCAAGTGGCGTCGATTAGCCAACTCATTACGCTTGCGCTATCTACTTCGTTTATCAAAGCAAAAAAGTGTAACCACAGAAATGCAAGCTATACTCTCTGATCCAACAAATAACCCGATTTTCACTGGAAATTCAGATAATGCGGAGTTACGTTACTTATCAGCAGCTCCTAACCAGTGGCCATTATATGGCTCCAGAGTAGGTTCCTTTGATGAGTTTAGAGTTAGTAAAACTTTGACCGATCGCTTATCGACATTAAATGACCCTCGTGTTCGTGTATTTGGACGACCTACCCAAGCATCTGTCGCCGCTGGATCTCCCGTTATTCTGGGTATTCCTAATGGATTGAGTGATGTTGCTGCACTTGCCTATAATGGCGGAGTACAAGGTGTTTCCAGAGTTGGTTACACATTTGCTTGTTTGGTTTGCAATGATGCAGGACAGACTCCTCCTGTAGCAGATGCACCGCGTGCAATATTGATGAATTATGCAGAATTGCAATTTATTTTAGCAGAAGCAAGGCAAAAAGGAATTATTACAACTGGTGACGCTACCACATATTATAATAATGGAATTATAGCCAATTTTGCATATTGGCAATCGGTAGTACCCGCTGCCTATAACATTAATGTAGCAATTCCAACTGGTTATTTGACGCAGCCTGCTGTTCAGTTAATAGGAACAAATAGTGAGATTCTTCAAAAAATTGCTCTACAAAAATGGATTGCTCTTTACTTTAACGGTTTAGAGGCTTGGTTTGATTGGAAAAGAACAGGGCTACCCGAAATTATCCCTGGACCTGCTAATTTAAATAGTAATAAAGTTCCAGTGCGATATATATATCCTTTAACGGAGCAAGCCTTGAACGGCGCCAATAGAACTGCAGCAGTTCAACGCCAAGGAGCAGATGATTTAAACACACGTAGCTGGATTTTCAAATGAGAAGCATAACTTTCTTTTTGAAGCACATCCTTTTGGGTGTGCTTCTTTTTATATCTATTGTCCATTTAAAAGGACAAACTATAATAACATTACAGGCCCCTGGAAGAGATTCTCTTACTATTATTCGAGATAATGGCTTTGCTGTTTTACCTAGCGGTAGGCTTGTTAAGCCAGTTGGACTTGTAAAAAAAATAACAAACGATCCTTTTGGATTAACTGTTTCTCCAGATGGAAAATTTGCGGCAACACTTCATAATGGGGTATTATCCTTATATGATGTTCAAAAGGATTCTGTTACACGAATTCCTGATTATTCAAAAAAAATTGCCTCTCCTTTTCCCAAAGGATCTCTCATTGGTGTTTCATTTGCGAATGATGGTAAAACAATTTTTTTAAGTGCGGGAGATGAGGGTTCCGTAATTGTTTTTGACTATCTCAATTTAAAAGTGATTCAAGTAATTTCCTTAAACGGAGAATTTAATGGAAAAAAATACCAAGATAGTTTTACTTCGGATTTAGTTTTTCTGCCTGAAAAAAATGAATTATTGGTTTTAGATTTAGCTAATTACCGACTAGTACGAATTAATGGTTACACAAAAAAAATTATAGCTTCTATTTCAACTGGCAGGCTACCATTTGGTTTAGCGATAAGTCCTGATAAAAAAACGGCTCTTGTTGCTAATGTAGGTATGTATGAGTATCCTCTTATTGCTGGTGCAACTAAAGAAAATTATGATTCAATTTTAATT
>JAFMJX010000228.1 GCA_017853235.1 Chitinophagaceae bacterium
TCAAAATTTATATCCAAAGCCAATACTTACACTATAATCTGCAAAAGCGGCATCCCCTCTTGAAAAGACATTCGTATCCAATGTTTTTAAGATATCTGGGTAACTTTGATTACGTTCACGAAATAAAGCCACTGGGGCATACACGTAAAAATTGAATTTTTTAAAGTTATAATTTGCGCCAGGTTCGGCGGTGATGACAGTACCAGGTCTTCTAAAACCTGTATTATCTCCTATTAAATCAAAAGTGGGTATACACTCATATCTAGCTCCCATTGAAAGGGTCAATGCGTTTTTTGTCCAGTTTGCACCAGCCCTAACCAAATATTGATCAGGCACGCTCATCACATTTGAAGTGTATTTAATTGCCAATGCTTGTGCAGTTGTGGGTGGATTAGATGTTACAACACCTCTAGCAGTGCTCACCCCATTGTTACCTCTTGGATTTATTAAATAATAAGCATTCCCATATAAACTCCAAGTATTGTTTAATTGTCGGAATCCATTTAATTCTGTGCTTATTCCCCATCCACCATCACCTGGTTGGATGGATTGATCAACTGGCCCTTCTCTAGTTGCAGTTAATGAGTAATGGAAAAGGTCGGTAGCTTTATAATTACCTGTAGGTATTTTAATTCCTATTCCTGCTAATAAATTTCCTTTTCTTCCTGCATCGGGTGCAATAAACCACTTGTAGGCAGAAATACGCATATCTCCAATGCCTTGTGAAAAAGTGGAGAAACGAGGATTGCCTTTTACATTTCCAATATGTTCATATAAAGAGGATCTTTCATTAGATATTATGGGCAAATCAATTCCAATACTCCATTTTTCATTCATCTTTCTCACTAAAGAAATATCCAAAGCTTTGCTGTAATTTCTTACATCTGTTTCATCTAATACTCTTTGTGTTTGCTCATCAGTTCCATTAAAATGTTTATAAGATTTAAAATATCTGAAACTCATATTTAAGTCCCATTTGCTGGTGTCTTTAACAGGCATCATTCCATCATGCATCATTCCGTCATGCATGGCATGTTCCATTGTATTAAGACCTCCTACTGTTCGAATGGCAACACATCCTTGTGCATACGCACCAGAATGCAATTCCATCATGATAAAGATGGATAAAATATATTTTTTCATTTTTTGTTGGTGTTGAATAAAAAAATAATGTCTTATTTTTTCATTTTTAAATGATCTACAATCCAATTACCCACTTGTCTCCCTTTTTCGGTACTCGTAATGCAAGAATTATGAAAATGTAATCCTCCATAAAAACGAGCCCAGTTATTTTCTTCAGCTGCAGCTCTAAAAGAAGCAAAACTTCTGTTAGAAATTCCAAATTCTAATTCGGTAGAATCGGTATAAGCGAAGTTGTCACCATACACACTAGTTAAAGCTTCTGCTGCGGCAGAAGAAATAGTAGAATGGCCACAGGTATACTCAGGAAAGGCTGGTGTTTGTAATAAAGGACGCCAATTGGGATCAAAATATTTATTAATAACTGTTTCGGGACGCACAGTATTATAAGCATATTTTGCATCCCAGCAGTGAATAAAAGCATCAAATAAGGCAATTCCAGTTTTTGCATAAGCATATGTGGCTGTTTCAAAATCAGACTTTGCTGTTTTATTAGCAATGCCCACCACACTCATCCAATGACCAGGAGGTGAAAATTTTTTAGTGCTAAACATAGCATGACCATTCACATTTATTTTGAATGGATTATCATCCCAAAAATTAGCAATGTGTTTTTGTTCATCGGTCAAATTTTCAACCGCCTCTTTAACCAACATTACATTTTTGTAATATTCACTGTTTTTATCTTTTACATTAAAAACAGGGGGGGCAGCTGGCCTAAATTGATTGGCACTATCTAATACCATGGTACGTATCTCAAACCAGTGTGGTTCGGCAGCAGAAGCATACATTGGAGGTGTTGGAACCCATCTTCCTGGAATATCCTTTACCGTATACTTTTCGGCGGTCCTGGTACGTGCATAATTGTCTTTCTTACTCCATGCAATAATTGCTTTCCCAATTTCTTTGGCAAAATTTTCAGAAGCCTCTATCATTTGATTTGTCATTCCATGTGCCTTCACCAACTGATGCAAACTATCTGTGTATTCTTTCAAACTTCCTTCTGGAAAAGTCACTGCTTCCCCCACCATACAATAAGCTACCAAAGAAGCATATGGAAAATCAATTAGGGAAGTATCTTTAGGAACAGGCATGGTAGTTAAACCCTTTAATTGTCCTGCTAAACTTTGATACTGCATAGGGTGGCCTGCTGCAGTTACTTCATAACCAGCGATAGCCGCATACGCGTAGTTACGGGATGCTACAATGGGACTAAAGTTATTTCCCATCACCACCTGGTTTAATTCATGTACTGTATTGGCATACAAATCAGGATTATGTATAATTGATTTGTAATCATTTTGCGTATTACATGCTATAAAGCTAATAGCTAAAAAAGCTATTGGTAAAAATTTTTTCATTTTCAATATTTGAAAAATAATAAAAGTGTTGACTAGAAAAGCTAATTAATTCACTTTTGCCAGTTGGAATTATAAGGTACTCTTAATTTAGTTTTTATTTATTTTAATTTTTAAAATAAATAAAATAGTAAGAAGTATCTGCTTAATAACCTAAGCTTGGTATTTTGGAGGCGGGGTACTAATGGGTAAACAAAGGCTTAATAAACCGTCTTGATACGGGTGACCAAATACCCTTTCAAGCATAATAAGTTGGGCAAATTCCCATTTAATAGATTGATTGTAATAATCAAATTGAAGTATTTTGGAAGATATTTTATTTACTGGTACCGATTTTTTTTCTACCCCTCTTTGTTCTAAATCAGAAGCAAGTTTATAAAAATCCTCTCGTGCATTTTTGATGTGTAATCGGTCTTGATTGGGTAATACTTTTATTTCTAAGCTATCATTAAAAATACGTCTGGCCACATATTGATAAATGACCCCGTGCACAATCATTTCACCTTGCACTTGTTCAAATTGTGGATTATTCGCGTAATATGGTAAATTAATAGGTGTTTTTATGGATACTAAATCAGCCTCATTATATTGATTTTCTTCAATTAGTTGATTGAACTGATTGGTTGCT
>JAFMJX010000229.1 GCA_017853235.1 Chitinophagaceae bacterium
GATTTTGGTACTGGCGCTTTGAAAGTAACCCCAGCGCATGACATGAATGATTTTCAATTAGGTCAAAAATATAATTTGGAAATCATCGATACCATGAATGATGATGGTACTTTATCAGAAGCCGCCACAAGATATATAGGTGAAGACCGAATTGAAGTTAGAAAAAAAATAATAAAGGATTTAGAAATTGCCGGAAATGTGGTTTCTATTAAAGATTATACACATCAAGTTGGATTTAGCGAAAGAACAGATGCCATTGTAGAACCAAGATTAAGTTTGCAATGGTGGGTTGATATGAAACAATTAGCTGCACCTGCATTAGAAGCAGTTATGACAGATGAAATTAATTTTCATCCTGCTAAATTTAAAAATCTATACCGACACTGGATGGAGCACATCAAAGATTGGTGCATCAGCCGACAACTTTGGTGGGGACATCGCATACCTGCTTGGTATGACAATGAAGGCAATGTATATGTAGCTGAAAGTATTGAGAAAGTGTATGAAAACTATCCTGAGACAAAAGGAAAAAATTTACAACAAGACAATGATTGTCTAGACACTTGGTTTAGCAGTTGGTTATGGCCTTTTGAAGTATTTAAAGGATTATCCAATCCAAATAATACAGAAATAAATTATTATTACCCTACCAGCACTTTAGTAACTGCTCCGGAAATTATTTTCTTTTGGGTGGCCCGAATGATTATGGCAGGAGAAGAATACATGGGAAAAATTCCTTTCAAGGATGTGTACTTCACTGGAATAGTCAGAGACAAACAAGGAAGAAAAATGAGTAAGAGTTTAGGGAACTCCCCTGACTTACTTGGCTTGATTGATCAATATGGAGCAGATGCTGTAAGATTTGGCATCATGATTGCCTCCCCTGCCGGAAATGACTTATTATTTGATGAATCCACTTTAGAACAAGGAAGAAACTTTAATAATAAACTATGGAATGCTACTAAATTATTAAAGATGTGGGAAGCACGTCAAAACATGGAAGGCATGGTACCCGAAGACGCGCAATTTGCTATGGATTGGTTCCAGGCAAAATTAAGTGCCACTCAAAATACAGTAGATGAATTATTAAAACAATTTAAATTAAGCGAAGCATTAAAAGTGTTGTATGCTTTAATTTGGGATGATTTTTGTAGTTGGTATTTAGAATGGATCAAGCCAGGTTTTGAACAATCAATTCATGCTGAAGTATATGAAAAAACGGTCCATTTTTATGATTCTTTATTGCAATTATTACATCCTTTTATGCCGTTTATAACAGAGGAAATTCATCATACTTTAAAAACACAAACCGAAGACTTATGTGTTAAACCCTATCATTCATTTGGCCTTGTAGATGAATCTGTTTTGAAAGCTGGGCAACTGCTACAAAATGTAATTTCAACATTACGAGATGCGAGAAATAAGAATCAAATCAAGCCAAAGGATGCAATTGAACTTCACATTCAAACCGAAAACAACAAACCTTATCAAATTATTCAAAATATTTTAGCGAAGCAAATTAATGCAAGTACTGTTCAATATACACAAGGATCGGTAGCAGCATCCATTGTGGTTGCTTTAGAAAAAGATAAGTTTTACATTGTTTCCAATCAAGCAATTGACACTGCAGGTTTAAAGGAAAATTTATTAAAAGATTTAGCGCATCAAAAAGGTTTTTTAGCCTCTGTAGAAAAAAAATTAAGTAATGAAAAATTTGTTCAAAATGCAAAACCGGAAGTATTAGCCATTGAACAAAAGAAAAAAGCAGACGCATTAGCACGTATACAAACTATTGAAGAAAGTTTAGCACAATTATAAATTTTTAAATGAGTCAAATTAGTATCAGGCAAGCCCATCTTGACGATCGTGCATTGATAAGATCTATTTCGGAGCGCACATGGCCCAGCACCTATGGTCATATTATTTCGCAGGAACAAATTGATTTTATGTTGGACTGGATGTACAGCGACCATTCGCTTGAACAACAATTTAATAAAGGTTGTCAATTTTATATAGCAAGTATATTTAATGAAAAAGGGGTGATAGATGAAATTGGGTTTTGTTCGGTAAGTCCTGAAGAAAACCATGCACATAAACTCAATAAATTATATGTACTTCCCAAAGCACATGGCACGGGTTCAGGAAAAGCCTTGTTAAATAAAGCCATCGAAGTGGCTAAAGCGGGAGGATCTTCTTCCCTATTTTTACAAGTCAATAAATTGAATACGGCTTACACTTTTTATTTAAAACATGGATTTGTCAAGGAAAGTGATTTTAAATTTGATATTGGTAATGGCTTTTTTATGGACGACTATGTTATGAGACTTCATTTTTAGTTGCTATTTTAAATAATTTTTTAAACCATTACATGGGTTTGTTTTACAACCCCCATAATAAATACACTTTGTACTTGTCCAATATTTTCGGCTTGACTTAATTTGTTTACGTGAAAATGATAATAGCTATTCATATCCTCTGTCACAATTTTTAACATAAAATCAAATTCCCCCGAAATACTATAGCACTCCACTACTTCAGGCAATTCATTAATGAGTTTAATAAATTGTCCCCCTGTTTTTTTACTATGTTGATTTAAAGAAACATAACAAATCACCATCAACCCTTTTTTTACTTTAGTGCCATCAATCAAAGTTGCATATTGTTTGATGACACCCGAAGACTCAAGGCGTTTAATACGTTCATGCACAGGTGTTGTACTTAAATGAATTTGTTCTGCAACTTCTTTTACGGTGATCCTAGCATTATTTTGTAAAAGCCTCAAAATAGCCAAATCCTTTTCATCCAAAGGAATGGTGTTGGTGCTCATAGCCGAATCCACTGTTGATGTATTATTTTTCATAATAAAATAGCATATATAAGTACAAAAATATACTTTTTTAGTATTTTATACTATAATTATGAATTATTTTATTATTTTATTCTAGTATTTAGCCTATTATATACCTTTGTGTCCTAAAAATAATAACATGTCTAATTTACAAAACATTGATTTTAGCCTACCTTATAAAGTAGCAGATATTTCCCTAGCAGATTGGGGTCGTAAAGAAATTCGTTTAGCGGAAGCAGAAATGCCAGGTTTAATG
>JAFMJX010000230.1 GCA_017853235.1 Chitinophagaceae bacterium
GCTACCATGCGTTTGTTAAGGAAGCTTTGATAAAAGCTCTAAAAAAGGTAAAGTGTTATATTTCAATTCAATACGTACCAACTTTGCTTTATTTGGTCCATTGATTTAAGATTTTTAAAAAATCTACTACATCGTTTTCGTAACAACTATGACATCTAAAAAATAGTATTTCATATTTTTTATAAGTCTATTAGATTGATTTACAATAAAATATCATTTTGTATGAATACTTCATATATGGTGTACACATAATATAATTTTATTGAGGACCATTTTAAGTCCTATTGGAAAGCATGAGGTGATTCATGTCATGCTTTTTTGATTTAGATTTAGATCTAGAAACATTGTATTTTTTTTAACAAATTTCGAAAACCATTGCTACTATGAAATCAATTCGATTGCTTTTCACTATGATTCCTATGCTGTGTCTATCCTTTATGGCACAGGCTCAAAAAATTGAAATAACTGGTAAAGTCACTGACCAAGCAACAGGACTACCTTTAGTGGGTGCTTCTATTATTGTGACCAGTAATACAGGTGTTTCAACTAAGGAAAACGGTGCTTTCACACTTTCTGTTTCCAAAGAAACTAAATCATTTACCGTTAGCTTTGTGGGTTATATCCCTCAATCGGTAAACATTACCAATGCCAAAGCGTATACTATTGCTTTAGTACCCGATGTAAATAACCAAAATGAAGTGGTGGTGATAGGTTATGGTACACAAAAAAAATCAAGCTTAACTGGTGCGATTGCCAAATTCAAAAATGAAAATTTAGATGAAGCTCCTGTATCTAGAGTGGACCAAGCCTTGCAAGGTAAAATTGCAGGTTTAACCATTCAAAACACTTCTTCAGAAGCAGGTGCTGCTCCAAAAATTAGTATTAGAGGTATCAGCTCTGTGAATGCAGGTGCAAGTCCATTAATAGTTATTGATGGTATGCCTGTTCCTGATGGTTTATCATTTTTAAACCCTGCCGATATTGAATCTATCGAAGTTTTAAAAGATGCGGCTTCTGCAGCTATCTATGGTTCAAGAGGTGCGAGTGGTGTTATTATGGTTACTACTAAAAAAGGAGCCGTTGGAAAAACAAAATATAATTTTAAATATTCTGCGGGTCAAAAGAAGGATTATAAGCGTTATGATATCATGACTACTAAGGAATATGTTTCTATGTTGTTTACCGAAATGCAATTAAGATCTACCGATCCTTCAGTAGTTCAATCTACTAATACCGTTGCAGATGGTGATAGAGCTTCTTATATTATTGAAACTGCACTTCGTAATAGCCAATCAACCGATTGGCAATCTGAATCTTTAAGACCAGGTGGTTTTAAAAATATTATGTTGAGCGCTACCGGTGGTTCTAAGGAAATGAGATATTTTGTTTCTGGTGGATACCAAAATGATGAAGGGATGCAAAATAAAAGCAATTACGAGAAATTTAACATCAGATCAAAAGTAGATATTGATTTAAGCAAAAAAGTAAAATTGACTTTTAACTTAAATCCTTCTTATGCTAAAAAAATATCTCCTTCACAAAACTTCACTAACTTTTGGAGAGCTCCAACATGGTTACCAGTGTATCATACCGCTCAAACCGCAGCCTTAGTAAATACCAATCCTCAGTATGCAGGAATTTTACCTGGCGACTATGCACATCCACGTCATTTTTCTGGTTTAAAATATACAGGAAATATGCCTGATGGAACTGTTTGGACTTCAGCTACAACAGCCAACCCAAGTGGTTCTGCACAACAAAACCCACGTTCGGATATAGATAGATCAGACCTTGCTAGCAATGAATATCGTTTACAATCATCTGCCGAATTAAGTATTGAATTGGCAAAAGGTTTGATTTTTAAAACCTTAGGAACCAGTTTAATTAACTATACCAATGGTTTAAATTTTTACGAAAGAGAATACAATAGTGAAGGTTCTACTAACATTGGAGTTTTTACTAATAATAAATACACTGATTTATTATCTGAGAATACATTAAACTATACTAAGTCTGCGAATAAAAATGAATTAAATATTTTAGCAGGTTTTACTTCTCAAACTACTAAAATTCAAAACCAACAAACTACAGGAAATGATTTTCCGAGTGATGATATTCGAACTTTAAACAGTGCTGCACAAATTGATAAAACTGGAACGACTGGTACGAATAACCAAATTGGATTGGTTTCTTATTTAGGGCGTATCAATTATGCCTATGATAATAAATATTTATTTTCTGCAAGTTATCGTGCAGATGGTAGCTCTTATTTTGCGCAAGGTAAAAAATGGGGTAAGTTTCCATCTATTTCTGCAGGTTGGGTAATTAGTAAAGAGAAATTCTTAAGTGATGTAGCTTGGTTAAGTAATTTGAAATTGAGATCTAGTTACGGGGTATCAGGTAACAACCGTATTGTGGACTTCGCCTTTTTAGATTTATTATATGGAGCGAACTATACTTATGGATCTGGAACAGGAACTACTACTCCAGGTTTAGTAAGTTCAAGTGCTTATTTATCAAATCCTAATATTACTTGGGAAAGCACCAATCAAAATAACTATGGTATTGACTTAGCTTTATTTAGAAATAGAGTGAATTTGACCATTGATATGTATAAGTCTAAAACAGACAGATTATTATTACAACAATCTGCCATGGCTTTTACAGGTGTTCCACAATTTTGGAATAACTTAGGTAGCTTACAAAACAAAGGTTTTGAAATTGAGTTGTCCACTAAAAACATTCAAAAAAAGAATTTTACTTGGACTACTTCTGCTAACATCTCACACAACGAAAATAAAATTTTACAATTGGGTACAGAAGCTTTCTTGTTAAACCAAGGGGAGCGTACCGAAGTGTATCGTAATAAAGTAGGAGATCCATTGGTGGTTTTTTATGGTTTTAAAACTGATGGTGTTTGGATTTCTCAGGATCAAATCAATAGTTCTGGACTTACTTCTACTTTAACAGGTATGTTTGTGCCAGGAGGATTGAAAGTGGTAGATATGAATGGAGACGGTAAAATTGACAACAGTGATAGAACCGATTTAGGTAATCCTTATCCAGATTTTAACTGGGGTATCACCAATAATTTTAAGTTTA
>JAFMJX010000231.1 GCA_017853235.1 Chitinophagaceae bacterium
CGAAAAGGCTTAACTGGATTGATACAGAGATCGTTAAATTATAAAATGAATTACTCTTTCCATTCAATTGGAATAGAGATTTCGTTTTTACGTCCAATAAATTGGAAAGGTGCATTATAGCCTAAGAAATTAAAGCGGCCTATGATTTTAATCTTCTTTTTTTCAAGTAAGGCAACTAATTTATTGGTATAATCATTGATCTTTTCATCATTAGCATAACCTCCGAATGCAATCACTGCAGCATATACTGGCTCGGATTGTTTGATTTCAACAGTTGCATCTTTTGGTTTAGGTAATGTGGCCATATTATATTTCTCTGGCATTACAAAACTCATAGCCGACCCTTTTTCGCTCATCTCCATTCTCACGGGCGCTGTCATGGCAATGCTTTTATTTTGGTCATTACCGCCAAAAATATAACCTGCTAACTTTCTAAATCCACTGCTTGCTACTTGTTTATAGTTTGCTCCAGAAGAGCGAATAGTAGCAAAGGTTGCTTTGGGGTAAAATCGTATTTCAAAGCCATCTTCCTTTTTAACCACCCTATACTTTTGTGTTTCAATGCTTGAATAAGAAAAGCTTTTAAAAGATTGAAAGGCAATAAAAATAAGGCTTATGGCAAATAATAGGTAAAATAGTTTCATACTATTATAACAATGAAAAGAGTAGAATGTTTAATAATTGATGCTGATGTAGCATATTTTGATGTGCTACATAAAAAAAGCCCCAACTTACGTCGGAGCTTTGTGATCCCGCTGGGACTCGAACCCAGGGCCCATACATTAAAAGTGTATTGCTCTACCAACTGAGCTACGGAATCTAACCTTCCTTTTTAAAGGAGTGCAAAAATAAGCATTATTAAAATCTATCCAAATAAAAGGGGACATTTATTTTCCCCATCAAAAACCTGCATAAATGATTCATCTTCAAATAAGAAGTACATTTGTACAAACACAATCTGATGGCTCATTTTAACAACAAAATTGTGGTAATTACGGGCGGTTCTGATGGCATTGGAAAAGCCTTAGTAGCACAGTTTTTAACACTAGGTGCTAAAGTGGCTACCTGTGCTCGCACCTCTACAAAACTAAATCACTTAGTAGATGAATTGAAGCACCCACAATTAATGGTGTTTACTGCAGATGTGAGTAAGCAGCAGGAATGTGAGGCTTTTATAAAGGCAGTGGTAGCGCAATGGGGTACGGTAGATATCCTGATCAATAATGCAGGTATCTCCATGCGCGCCTTGGTAAGTGAAGTATCGGTGAATACGTTAAAAAATGTCATGGATATTAACTTTTGGGGGACGGTATATTGTACCATGGCCGCTTTGCCTTTTATTCAGCAAAATAAGGGTGTTGTGGTGGGGGTTTCTAGTATTGCAGGGTATCGTGGCCTTCCTGGTCGAAGTGGCTATTCTGCATCTAAATTTGCTTTGAATGGCTGGCTGGAATCTTTGAAAACCGAACTTTATGGATCAGGCACTCATGTGATGTGGGTTTGTCCAGGATTTACCAGTTCTAATATTCGAAATGCAGCTTTAAATAAAAATGGTGATCAACAGGGGGAATCACCTATGGATGAAGGAGTTATGATGAGTTCAGAAGAATGTGCAAGCCATATCATCAAAGCTATTGAACAAAGAAAAAGAACCTTGGTTTTAACTTTTACTGGCAAGCGTACGGTTTTCATGAATAAGTATTTCCCTGCCTGGGCTGACAAGTTGGTGCATCATTTCTTTTTTAAGGAGGGTAAATTGGTAAAGTAATAGCTTGTATGAATACTATTTTGGCTTAAAATTCGTTACCATAAGATATGCCTGTTATTACATTAACATCAGATATTGGCCAAGAGGATTTTATCATTGGTGCAGTGAAGGGGCAAATTTTGTCTACTATTCCAACTGCTACAATAGCCGATATTACGCATTATCTTTCTTCCAAAAACTATCAACAAGGGGCTTATATTTTTAATAATGCAGCCAAGCATTTTCCAAAGGGGACCGTACATATTGTGATGGTGAATTTTTTTCAATTTCCTCAGGAGCATGTATTGTTTGCGCATTACAATGGACATTTTTTTGTAACGCCCGACAATGGTTTTTTAACAATGATGTTAGGCGTAAAACCTTTGGAAATCGTTAAAATTAATTGTAAAGGAGCACATACATTTATTCAAATAACCGAAAAAATAGTAGAGTCTGTAGCCTATTTTCTCGCTTCTGGAAATATGGCAGAAGCTGGAGAGCCATTCACAGACATTCAGGAAATATATCCTATGCAACCTACTTTAGGTCCCAATTGGATGGAAGGTCAAATTTTATTTATTGATCAATTTGAAAATGTGGTGGTGAATATAAGAAAAGAAGAATTTGATTTACATGCTAAAGGAAGGCCTTTCAAAATCGTATTTACGCGTAACGAAACCATCGAAGTTTTGAGTAAACATTATGGGGAAGTCCCAGTTGCTGATAAGTTAGCTTGGTTTAATTCAGCAGGCTATCTAGAAATTGCCGTTAGGGGAGGAAATATGGCAGGTTTATTTGGATTGAGCAAGTATGATGAGAATCAACACAATAAACAGCGCCCCAACGATAATAAATGGTTTTTTCAAATGGTTCGAGTTTTCTTTGAATAGTTTTTTTCATTTGCTATTTTGGGGGTATTTTTGCACCCTCATTCAATTACTAAAATAAGATATACAATGGCATACGACGTTATCGTTATTGGAAGTGGTCCTGGTGGTTATCCGGCCGCCATCCGAGCTTCTCAATTAGGTTTAAAAGTAGCTATCGTGGAAAAGGAAAGTTTAGGTGGCGTTTGTTTAAACTGGGGTTGTATTCCTACCAAAGCATTATTAAAAAGTGCGCAAGTTTATGAATATTTAAAACATAGTGCCGATTATGGGATTACTGCAACTGGAGTGAATCATGATTTTGGAGCAGTGATTAAGCGTAGTCGTGGGGTTGCTGAAAAAATGAGCAAAGGAGTTCAGTTTTTATTGAAAAAAAATAAGATTGACGTGATCATGGGTTATGGTAAAGTGCAATCTAAAGGTAAAGTAGAAGTAAAAGCGGCAGATGGTACTGTTCAAATTGTGGA
>JAFMJX010000232.1 GCA_017853235.1 Chitinophagaceae bacterium
ATGTGTTTGTTTAAATTTAAAATTTCCCGAAGGAATAAACACCATTCCATTTTTTATGGTAGAAAGGATATTCTTTTTTAATTTAGAAGCATCTTGGATATTTAAAGTGGCATTGCTACCGCTGGTTAATCTACTTATGCCAGCTGGCAATTCAATGATAGTTTCATCTAAAAGTGTTTCTCTACTATTTTCTTTTTGCATTAATTGAATCACTAATTTACCCTCAAACCTATCAAAATTGCTTTGTAATGATATCATTTGATTTTGTGCTCTCAACACTACTGGCTTTTGCTCATAACTAGGTTCAGTTTTCCAAATTTGCAAAAATGTATTTTTAAATTTATCATTATTAGGATCAAAGTCTTGTAATGAAATTTGTAAATAATTTTGGACTAGTTGCGTTTGAATTATTTGCGGTGTTTGAATTATACAATCTACCGCCCCTTCATTATTCGTTCCTATATATTTTTGATGAAATGGAGCTGTTTCAGCTTGAATCATATAATGATCTGTGGCAATTTTATGAGGAGTCAATTCTTTATGATGAAATACATCTACAAAATGCCATCCTAATTTTGGATTCACTCTAAATAAGTTACCAAGATATCCTTGCGGGATGGTACTATAAATTGTAAATACTTCTTTTTGAGAAGTTGGCCAAGCATTTACCCAAATTTGGTCTTCTTGTGTTGGGTAAAGCGGCATAGCTTGTGGAGTATTAAAATTATCAGACAACTGTCTTAACAATCTGGTTGTCTTTCCTAATAATTCATACTGTTTTTCTACCCATTCAGGTTGACCAGGTGACATGATATTAATTTCAGTTCCATACCCATTAAAAAAGCTGGTACAAAATTCCCTATTGATAGGTTCTTTATATAATTCAGCAACACGATAAATAGCAAAACCAGGTTGAATAAATTTATTTAAATTTAACATGGGAGGATAATACAATGCATTGTGCACTCTGCCCGATATAATGCCTTGCATATCTTTAGGGACAGCCATCCCCTCACTGTACATGATAACTCCTTTTCTGACAGAATCGGCAGCTTTTTGTAATGCTTCACTCGAACTTCCTTGCGTATCCAATACCACGCCATCAGCATGTGTTTTATCAATTAGCCATGATAAACCGGTATAATGATTCATATGACGTGTATCAACATCCCACGGATTATAGGAGACAAATAAATGTTTTTGAATCGCTGATAAATCGTTACTAATTTTTTGAAGTGCAGGTAATCCACCAGGCAAATCTTTGAATAAGTCAAACTGGTTTCTTTGATCTAAACCTAATGTAGGCCAAGTGGGCCAAATTGTTATGATATCATCTCCGCCATATAATTTTTGTCCTCTTTCAACAAAATGATGGATGGCATATTGTTTTTTAATGGGGTCATAAAAAAAACGATCCCAAGACATCATCAAATGCATCAGATAAGTATGCCTCACCCATTCCAAATCTTTTCTTTGATATAAACTATCATTGAAATATGGAAGGTCATATAACTTTCTTTCCTGAAATACTTTTTTAATACCTACTTGAGCAGCCCCTTGGAAAGGTTCCATCCAAATTCGATATTGTATACTTCCATTTGGATAAAGAATGGTTTCAAATCTTCTCACTTTACCATTTTGTAACGAAGACTTGTCACGACGACTTAATCCATATACAAACCCTTTTTGTTGTGGAAGTGGTATTTGATTGTATCCTAGCTCCCAAGCATTATCAGGTACAATTACATTCACCGGAATTTTGTTAGGACGAAACCAATGAGTTCGAGAAAGAGCATGATCTCCTTTGCCGGTGATATAATCGTTATTTGGATTTATTTCAAAGGGTAATACATTTTGCAATGAAATGGTATCCTTGGATTCGTTTTTAAATAATACCAGCATTTCATACCCATCATGAGAAGGCGTTATAGCCACAACCTTTCGAGAAAGCATGGATGATAAGTTATGATGAGGTTTTTTGGGAAGTATAACCGAATCAGATAAAAGTGAAATGGGGTGTTCAAAAGATAAATTTATCTCATGGTTGGATAAAACCTCATAAAAGTTCATGCCTACAATATGAAGACTATCATTGCTCCATAAAATTTTTCGAATAGAGAGAGTAGATTTTTGTGCATGGATGACGCACACTAGTCCAACTAAAGAAATAAATAATACTAACTTTTTTTTCATCGGGCAAGATCATGATTACTTAATATGAATATAATGTCCTATTAAGAATAGGAAGTTACTAAAAATATGATTCAGAATGAACAGATTATGAGGAATAAAATCTGCCGTCAAACCCATTAAAATAATCCATGTAGATGCTGTTTTTTACAATCCCTTTTACTTTACGTATTATTGCATAATATAGAAGATCATTATGGAAGTTAAAATGGAGCCAAGCTGGAAAAATGCCTTATCAACTTTGTTTGACAAGCCTTATTTTGTCCAAATTGCGGCCCATTTAAAAACAGAAAAAGCATTAAAACGAATCATATATCCCAAAGGATCTCTCATTTTTAATGCTTTTGAGCAAACACCCTATGATAAAGTGAAAGTGGTCATTTTAGGACAGGATCCTTATCATAACCCTGGTCAAGCAATGGGACTTAGTTTTTCGGTACCTGATGGAGTAAAGCCGCCCCCTTCTTTAATGAATATTTTTAAGGAATTGAACAAGGATATTGGAATGGATATTCCTAAAACAGGCAATTTAACGCCCTGGGCCAATCAAGGAGTTTTATTATTAAATGCAGTTATGACTGTAAGAGAAAATGAACCTGCAAGTCATTCAAAAATTGGCTGGATGGAATTTACCGACAATGTTATTCAACATTTGTCTGACCAAAAAGAAGGACTCGTATTTATTTTATGGGGGAATTTTGCCATCCAAAAACAAATTTTAATAGATGCAACTAAACATAAAATACTAAAAGCTCCACACCCATCCCCTTTAAGTGCGCATAATGGTTTTTTTGGTTGCAAACATTTTAGCCAAGCGAATGAATATTTAGTACAACAAAAAATGGATCCAATTGATTGGAAGTTATAAATTCGCAGTATGAAATTGATAAAATTATTCATAGGGAGAATTT
>JAFMJX010000233.1 GCA_017853235.1 Chitinophagaceae bacterium
AATTATAAACGTGCCCACAAATCCAAATGCTTCTCCTAAGGAAGTAAAAATAAAATCGGTATGTTGTTCAGGAACATATTTTCCTCTTGTTTGAGTTCCTTTTAAAAACCCTCTGCCCCAAAATCCACCAGATCCAATTGCTATTTTACTTTGCTTCACGTTGTAGTCATCAGGTTTTTTTCCACCTTTTTTACTTCCCGTTTTATTGGCTGATTTTACATTTTGACTGCAATCGTATTCCTTACCCATCATACTAAAAATACGAGTACTTTGATAGCACTCTAATACATTATTGAAAATATAAGGAACCACATATCGAATCGTTCCAAAACAAATGGCCCAAATAGAAAGGATTACTAAAATAGTATTTCGATTACGTTTAAATCTTTTAATTAAGTTTAAAATGAGTATTCCTGCTATGACTGTAATGATCGTGGATAAGATCGTAGGTTCCACCAGCAATGTGGCTATGACTAAAATTGCAAATGATAAAAGGGCTACTAATATAGCTGGAGGCAAACCTTCACGATACATTGCAAAAATAAAAGCGCTGTATACTAAAGCCAAGCCAAGTTCATGTTGCATGATGGATAACACTGCAGGCAAGCCAATCATAATACCTGCAATCACATAGGACTTTACTTTAGTAAAATCGGTACTTGGGTTAGAAATGAATTTAGCCAAAACGAGTGCAGTAAATATTTTACACAATTCAGCAGGTTGTAAATTAAATCCCCCAGCAATTGGAATCCAACTTTTAGATCCATTGATATTTTTTCCTAAAACAAAGGTGGCCAACATGAGTAAAATTCCTCCTCCGTACAATATATTCGCTAATGCCGTAAATACTTTACTATCCATAAGTAAAATAAAAATTCCAATAAAGGCACAAAAGAAGGCAAAGTAAATTTGTTTACTATAATTGGTTTTAGCAGTTAAAAAAGAATTACTCCAATTTAAACTTGGATTGTATTCTACCATGAAAATGCATAATACCCCTATAGCCACCATTATTAAATAAAGAATGATCACGGCAAGATCGGTACCCTTGGAAAAATTATTATTTTGGTTGTTGGACATTTTTCTTTTTAATTGCTTTTTTTACTTTCTTATTTTTTTGAATTAAGACTTTTTTGAGTTTTTTCTTTTTCTCTATAGGATTTAAGGCACTGTCTTTTTTAATGATAGGCTTAGGAGCAGGTATTGGAGCTGAAGGACTATCCTTTTTGATAGTAGCAGAATCTATTTTAGGAATCACTTTGCTCACTGGAGTTGCTTCTGATAACATTTCCATATCCCAAACATCGGAAAGTTCATCATTGCTGTATTCTAAAGGTGCTAATAAATCATTTCGATTATTACGAACATACCATGCTTTGATGGCCGCCGGCATTAAATCCACTTGAGAAAGATTGTCTGCTTTTAATTGACTTTCCTTTGTCAAAGTATCATTGATGTATTTTTCCATCATTAAACCTGCAATAGGGCCCGCCCAAGTGGCACCATAGCCTGCATTTTCTACCACTACAGCTACGGCAATTTTAGGATCATCTTTAGGTGCAAAACAAACAAATAAAGAGTGATTTTTACCATGGGGGTTTTGGGCTGTTCCTGTTTTGGCGCAATATTCAACCCCTGGTACTTTGATAAATGCAGCTGTACCAATCACAGTAACATCATGCATCCCATCTTTGATAATATCAAAATATTGTTTTGATATTTTAGTAACTGCATTTTTAACTCTATATTTTTCTAATAAAGCTTTGTCTTCCTCATCTTCATTTTCAATACTGTCTACAAAATGTGGCGTATAATAATATCCTTCATTCGCAATAAAAGACATTGCATTGGCTAATTGCAAAGGAGTTGCTGTCATTCTATCCTGACCAATACCTAAGGTTAACATATAGCAACTGTTCCAATATTTAGGATTCCCAAAATCACGATTGTATTGAGCGGTATCTGGGATGCTGGCTTTATTTTCACTAGGTAAATCTATTCCTAATTTTTTTCCAAGACCAAAAGAGTTGACATATTCTTTCCATTTTAAATAACCTGTCTTCGCATTATTATATGCAGGGTTGTCTATGGCCAATCTGAATACTTGTAAAAAGTAAGAGTTGCAAGAATAGGCAAGTGCCATTTGTAAGGAAGAGGCGTGCCCTGGATTATGGTGTTCACATTTTCGTGGATCACCACAAGCACCATAAGATCCTCTACAATTATAACCGTATGAGGGCGTAATTAATCCTTCGTCCAAAGCAATTAATGCACCCAATGGTTTAAAAGTAGAACCAGGAGGATACTGACCTTTGATAGCGCGGTTATAAATGGGACGCGCGGTATCAGTCAATAAGCGACCAATGGTTTTTCTTCTTTGATTACCCGTCAACAAATTTGGATTGTAACCAGGGCTAGAAGCCATTGCAATAATACCACCCGTTTTAGGATTGATCGCAACAGCACTTCCAATTTTATGTTGTAATAATTTTTCAGCCAATTGCTGCACTTCCACATCCATACTGGTATATAAGTTTCTACCAGCTATTGCTGCTGTATCAAACATGCCTTTTTCAAAGGCGCCTTGGATTTTTCCTTTATTGTCTCTTAAATACCTTGTAACACCTCTTTGACCCATTAAGATGGGTTCGTATTGTTTTTCCAATCCGGTCATCCCTGCATAATCTCCCATTTCGTAACCATCCTCTTCATGCTTTTGTAAAAAATTCACATCCACTTCGGCAACATAACCTAAAACGTGTGCAGCAGTATTGTATGGATAGGAGCGAATACTTCGTTCGGTTAAACTAAAGCCTGGAAATCGATACAAGTTTTCATTAAGTTGTGCATATAATTCAGCAGAAAGAAAAGGTTCAAAGGCACTTGCCTTAACACGCGTATTTTTTAAAATGGCTTCAAGTATTCTTTTGGAATATTCTTCTTTATCAATTTTTAATATTTGACAAAGCATGGCAGTGTCCACACCTCTTGCTTCATTAGGAATTACTACTAAATCATAGCTAATAGTATTTTCAAGTAAGGCTCTTTTTTTGCGATCATAAATAATTCCTCTATCAGGGTATATAATTTTTCTAAAA